>JANWHL010000319.1 GCA_025450405.1 Ktedonobacterales bacterium | reverse complement strand
TGGCGCACTATGCTGAAGCCCAGCGCTTCGTACTGGGCCAGCGTCTCGGGCGCGTCACCCCAGGATTCGAGCTCGATGTTGACTGGGCGCTGCGGCAGCAGCCAGTGGATCGCCGCCAGCACGAGCGGACGGCGCAGGTCCAGCGCGCGGTGCTCGGGCACAACGCCCGGGGCGTCAATGTAGGCGGTGGACACACCGCGCCGCGCGCTGAGCCGCTGGTCGCGCTCGCACCGGCATATGCCGGCGACGCGTCTATCGGGCGCGAAGAGTAGGAAGATCCCGTCCGCCGGCATCTCGGGCAGCCAGCCCGCCACCATCTCGGCGGTCACCAGGTGATGGCCCCAGAGCCCCTCGAAGCCGCGATTGAAGGCATCCACGAGCACCGACAGGTCGGCCACATCGGCATAGGTGCGCAGGCGATAGCCGGCGGGAAACACGGGCGAGGGGAACGGATGGTCCGACGGCGAGCGCAGGAGCGTGTTGGCCGCCACGTGCGCAAAGCCGTGCGCGCGCAGGAAAGCCTGGGCGGCGGGATTGCCCGCGCCAGCATACGCGCCGACCGCGCGCGCGCCCAGCGCACGCGCCCGGGTGAGCGCGCGGTCCAGCAGTTGATCACCCAGACCGCGGCGCCGCCAGGCGGGGTGGATGGCGCCATCCAGGTCGGCGCTCGCGCCCGCGCTCGCTTTCCAGACGGCGCCAAAGCCGACGAGCTGGTCGGGATCAGCGGGTGACACGGCCACCCAGCGGTCCAGCGCGGGATCATGGCCGGGGGCGCCCATCAGGTCGCGGAGCCGTTCCTCGCCCACATCCTCGCCGCTCTGGTCCAACGCCTCGACCGCGGCCATCAGGCGCACCAGACGTGGGAGATCGGCATCCGGCGCGAACGGGCGGATGATCGCGGGTGTGGGACCAGTCGGCATGGCACACTCCTTGTGCTTTCCAGATGACAGGCCGAAGCCAATGTGGAGCGGGGCGCTCTCACAGGTCGAGCACGCGCCGCCCTTTGAGCGCGAGCTGGAGTGAGAGCCGCAGCTCGGGGTCTTCGAGATCCTGACCGAGCAGCTCGCCGGCGCGGTTCAGCCGATAGATCAGCGAATTGCGGTGGAGGTTGAGCCGGCGCGCCGCCTCGGAGTGATTGCCATTACAGGCGAAGAACACCTCGAGGGTCTCGAGGAGTGAATCCGATCCGCGCTGCTCCGCGGCCAAGGGCCCCAGGGTCCGCTGGCAGAATTCGGCAAGCTCGCCGTCATCGCGCAGGCGCAGCAAGAGCCGGTAGATACCCAGGTCGGCGGTGCGCGCGACATGCCCGGGTCCCAGCACCGCGCGTCCCAGACGCGCGGCGTCGCGCGCCTCCGCGTACGAGCGTCGGACCTGCTCGGGTCCGACGGCTGCCCCGCCCAGTCCGGCGGCCCAGTCGGCGTGAGCCGTCCCGTGCGGGGTGCCATGGCCGCGCGCGTACAGCGGCGCGAGCAGTGGCGCGACCCGCGCCGCCAGCTCGGCCAACACCGCTGGACCCGACTCGGCCGCCAGCGGGATAAGAGCCGCCACTTCGTCGCCCCGGGCGCGTGCCCATGTGCCTGGCAACGCCTCCGTCAACGCCGTGGCCACATCGGGGGCCGCGGAGACGGCCGCGCTCGCCGGGCCATCGCCCGCGACGACTCGGGCGACCCGACGCGGGAGCTCCACCACCAGGGCGACATGGCGACCATCCAGATCGTGGCCGAGCTGGGCCGCGCGCATACGCATCTGGCCCTCGTCGGGGTAGGTGCCGGTGAGCAGGGCATCCAGCGCCTCGGTACGCAGGCGCCGTTCGGCGCCGGCGAAGTCGTGGCGGCGCACAAGGGCCAGCGCGAAGAGGGGTGCGACGTCTTCGAGGACGTCGGTGAGCATCGCCACGCGAGCACCTCCGGCGGGTGGGGCGTCCGCCGCACCCGCGGACGAGGCCGCCGCGCGTGAGGGATCGAGCGGGACCACGAGCGAGAGGTACGCCGCGACGTCGTCGTGGACACGCAGCGGGGCCAGCAGGCGCATGAGGCTAGCGGAAAGCGGGGCGGCGCGCACGGATCGCGCGGCGCCCGGCATGCTCGTCTCGCCGTCCAGACGCGCACCCCCGACCGTCGCACCCCCGACCATCGTGCCCTCGGGCGAAGGGACGGCCAGGGCGGTCGTGGGCGGGGCGCGGAGCGCGGCGCGTGTGCCGCGGCGGCTGAGCAGCGCGAGGACGGACTCGCGGGCGAGGGGAAAGCGCGCCGGCAGCGCGCACCAGCGCGGCCCATCGCCATCTTCGAGGACCACGGCCACCTCCAGCCGGGTGGCCAGACGTTGACCCAGCGCGGCATCGTCATCCCCGCGCAGGCTGGCGCGTAGGAGGGCGTCGTAGACACCGCGCGGTGCTTCGGGCTCGGCCGCCTGGGAGCGGCGCGCCACGACGAACGCGATGACATCGCGCTCGATGTCGGCCAGGGGCGTGCCGGTGGGCAGTCCCAGCAGTGGGAGTCCCATTCCTTCGGCGAGCGCGATCTCGTCGGCGGTGGCGGGGCGGCGTTCGCCCTCAAACGTGGGGCGGGCAACAGGGATGGCACCACTCGCGCGGGTGGGTATCTCCATGGCCGCGGGCACGGACGATGGCCCCCCGACGCCCGGGGCATCGGGGGGCAGTAAACCGGCGACGGCGAGCGCGGCGACACCACGCTCGGCCAGATCAGTCACCAGGCGCGCCAGCGTCAGGGTGTCGTCGTGGGCGTGGAGCGCGCGCAGCGTGCCCAACGCCAGCAGGGCCAGCTCGCCGCTTTGCAGGCCCTCGAAGGCGGGTGGGCGCGCCCGCATGGTACTGGCCCACGTCACCGGCCGGTCCAGACCGACCGCGCCGGCCACCAGACGCGCGCCGTGGGTTTCGAGGCGCGCCAGGACCTCGCGCGCTGTCACCGCGCCCACGCTATACCCTCCCGCCTCGGAGGTCGCTCAGATACGAGCCGCGGATCCGAGCCTAGGCCCGTGGTGTGGTCGGCTTGGCCGGCGCGGCCGGGCGCGATGGCGCGGCGGTGTGCCGCGCGGCGCTGGTCGTGCTCCGCGCGGCGGGGCGCGAGGTGATGGCCGCGGGACGCGCGGTGTGGACCTCTTCGCGCGCCCGGCGATTGCGGGCCTTTTTCAGGTGTTTGTGCCAGGCCACACGCTTGGTTTTATTCATTGTCCATTTCTCCCGCATCGGACTCTTCGAACTCGGTCTCGCCGAACTCCTCGGCGGACTCTTCACCGTCGCTGTACTCGCCGTCCTCGGAATCGTCCTCCTCGCGCTCGTAGCGGAGCACCGAATCCTTGATGTAGGGGCGGACGGTCTCCGCGCCGACTTGCGGCGGGAAGCTGACGCGCCCGAGGTTGCTGGGATGCTGGAAGGTCTCGCGGATGATCACGCGGATTTTGACGCCGTCCAGGTCGGTGATGGCGGCGGCGTATTGATTGCCGCTGGCGATGAAGCCAATGAGCCGGTTAGCAAGGCGCGGCTCCACGCGGCCAATACGCTCGCCGGCGGCGTTGCGCACCAGCAGCAGGTGCCCCTCGGTGGCCAGGTAGACCTGGTCGCCCGCCGTCAGGCGGGCCAGGATGTCGCGCGGGGCCGTATCCACGAGCGTGCTGAAGCCGGTCTTGCCCGTCTCCTCGATGAACAGACGCGGATCGATGCGCTCGCTGATGGGCCGCGCGGCGGCCTCGGCGGCGGCCCCATCCGTCAGCAAGGCGAGGCGGTCCACATTCTTGCGGGCGATGTTGTTGGTGGGGTCAATGGCAAGCGTGTCCTCATAGACCTTGCGGGCCTCGACATAGCTGCCGACCTCGCTGAGCGCCTTGCCGAGCCGGTTGAGGGCACTGACATCGCGCGGGACACTGGCGAGGATCTGACGATTGACCTCGATAGCCTCGGCCCAGTTACTCTGGAGCGCGAGCTGGATGGCTTGGTCGGTAAGCTGGCGATGCTGGCGCGCCCGCTCCTCCGGCTGGTACACGGTGCTGGACATGCCCGAAGTTCCTCCTGCTGGCCATCTCCGCCGCGGCGCGGCGGATGGCCCTCCTGCTCAATACCCTCTCAAGCGGGGGTGGCGAGTGCCCCCTGGAGCGACCATGCCGACGTCCGTTCGATGCGCACCGGTACCGTGGTGCCCACGCCGGCCTCGCCCGCGTCCATCGCGGACGGACGGACGGCTGGGAAGAAAACGAGTCTGTTGGTGCGCGTCCGGCCCCTCCAGAGGTGCCGGCCATGCTGGATGAGATGCTCCTCGATCAGGACGGGCTCCGTCCGCCCGACATAGGCCTGGTTCAACTCGCGCGAGATGCGCTCCTGCGCATCTTCAACCGCATGGAGGCGGCGCTTCTTGACCTCCATGGGCACATCGTCCGGCCACTTGAAGGCCAGCGTCCCCGGCCGGGGCGAGTACGCGGCGACATGCACGACGTCGAAGCGGATCTCCTCCAGCAGATCGAGCGTATGCTGGAACTCCTCCTCCGACTCGCCACAAAAGCCGACGATGACATCGGTGGAGAGCGAGACGCCCGGCCACCAGGCGCGCAGCCGGTCGATCAGCGCGCGGTATTCGGCGAGCCCGTAGCCACGGCGCATGCGGGTCAGCATGCCGTCGTCGCCGTGCTGCACGGGGATGTTGACGTGCTCGCAGACCTTGGGCAGCGCGGCCATCTGGTGGATCAGCTTGTCGGTGAAATGGCGCGGATATGAGGTCATGAAGCGGATGCGCTCGAGCCCGCCGATGTCGCTGAGCGCGCCCATCAGGTCGGCGAGGTCGGCGTGCTGATCGGGCAGATCGAGGCCGTACGCCTCAACCGTCTGCCCGAGGAGCGTCACCTCACGGGCGCCGCTGGCCACCAGATCGCGCGCCTCGCCAACCAGCTCCGACAGGGGACGGCTGCGCTCGCGCCCGCGGCGCGAAGGGACAATGCAGTAGGAGCAGACCTTGTTGCAGCCCAGGACGACGGGCAGCCATGCGGTCGGTCCGCGCGCGGCGGCTTGCGTGCCCGTGGGATAGTGGAGCACCTTTTCGCCCGGCCGCCAGTTCACGGCCATCGCCTCGCCGTGGCCGCCAGCGGTGTGGTTGCCGGGGGCGTGGCCTTGGGCGTGGCCGTCGACCGGAGCGGTGGGGATGGGCTCGGGCGCGAGCGGGAGACCCGCTTCGTCCTCGTGGGACCCATCCGTGTACTGGAGCGATGGGAGCACCGGCAGCGCCCGCGCGATGCCAACCCCGCGCGCGGCGCCGAGATCGGCCACGTCCACACAGCCCTCGCCGGCCATTAGGGGGGTCCAGCGCTCGTCGAGGAATCGTGGCAGAATATCCGCCTGCTCCACTTTGAAGAAGAGGTCCACGACCGGATAGCGGTGCTTCAGGTCGTCGATCGTGCGCTGATTGCCGATCATGCACCCCATCATGGCCACCAGCAGGTCCTCACGGTGGCGCTTGGCGTGGCTGAGGAGGCCAAGTTGGCCGTGCGCGCGCTTCTCGGGCTGCTCGCGCACGCTACAGGTGTTGAGCACGACCAGGTTGGCGGTGTCCATCGTGGGGACTTCACGCCAGCCGAGACCATCCAGGATCGACGCCACACGCTGGGAGTCGGCCTGATTCATCTGACAGCCGACCGTCCAGATGTGGTACTTCCCTTGCGCGGTGCTCATTAGTGGTCTCCTCGCGTGCCGGGCTTCTCAGGTCCGCGCCCGTGCGGCTCGCGACTCGGAAGCTCGCGCCTTCGTTGCTCGCGCGGCGCTCCCGGTCATACGGCACGCACGCCAGCTCGCGCTCAGCTGGCGTGCGCTTGCGGTGACTCAACGTCCGGGGGAATGTCACGCGGGGCGCGGCGGGCGGGGCGCGCGCGCTCCTCGGGTGTGGGGCGTCCCTCGGCGGCGGCTTCTTCCTCCTCGGGCTTCACTTCGCGTAGGTCCTCAGGGCGGTCGAGTCGATCGGTGAAGAGGATGCCGTCGAGGTGATCGATCTCGTGCTGGAGGATGCGCGCGAACCAGCCATCGGCATGGACGCGAATTTCCTTGCCACGCGGATCGCGGGCCTTGACTGTGACGGCGGCGGCGCGGCGGATGTTGTCGCCAACGTAGCCGGGGATGCTCAAACAGCCCTCGGTGCCCAACAGCTCCTCGGTGGAGCGCTTGACGATCTCGGGGTTCACCAGCGCGACACGCTCCTCCTCGTGCTCGGCGACGAGCACGCGCAGCGGCACGTCGACCTGCGGGGCGGCCAGGCCGACGCCAGGCGCGTCGCGCATGGTGTCCCACATGTCCGCGATCAAGCGCTCCAACGATGGATCGAAGCGCGAGACTTTGTGCGCTTTGCGGCGCAGGACGGGATTCTCGGTCGTGACGATGCGGCGGATGGCCATGTCGCTTGTTCCAACCTCATCCGGGGCAGCCGGATACTCCATGTATCGGGAAGCGCCCTCCCGCGGGAGGTGCGGACGCTGCCAAGGGACACTGGCGTTGGGATGATGCCATGAGACGCTGCTATGAGACGACGTGAGATGACGGCGACTCGCGCGATCATGCCGACCCGCGCCGGCCAGAGCGGTGCGTGATCCGGGCGCGCGGCGCCGCCTTGTGGCCGATGTGGGATCATAGCGCGCGCCGCGCCGGGCTGGCCACTGGCCCCCGAAAACGGCCGGCGGGAGCACGGTTACGCTTGGCGGCTCCGCATGGGGAGGTGCGCACCTTGCCGAATGACGCGATGCCGCCCCCGGTCGCGAAGACCGAGGGCGGCCCACAAACTCGGGCACGGAGCGGCCGCGTGCGGCGAGACAATCGCCTGCGACAATCGCACGCATAGTAGCACATGACTTGCGGAGCGTCAAGGGGCGGGCGCCATCCATTCAGGCGAGCGGCGCGCGC
>JANWHL010000318.1 GCA_025450405.1 Ktedonobacterales bacterium | reverse complement strand
TCAGGCGCCAGCAACCGCCACGATTCTCCACGATTTGGTATCACGTCCACACCACGCTCGCGACGATGCGGTCGTAGGCGCCGTTGGGCACCTGCCGCGGATCGGTCGGGTCGGGCCCGCTGGGGTCGAGCGTACTGGACGAGATGAAGATGACGCCGACGGTGCCCTTCACGCTGGCCATGAACTGGAGATAGACCGGCACGCTCGGGGCATTGGGCTGATCGGAGGTGGCCGCGAAGCTCTCGCCCGCCCCGGCGACGTAGCCAATGTTGGCGCCGTAGATCGGGCCCTGGTCCTGGAGGCCCGAGAACTGGCTCGTGTCCAGGTTGTTGACGGTTTGTGTCAGCAGCGCCTGGGCGCTCGTCCCGGCGGACACGCTGGTGCTGGCGAGCTCCACGGCCAGGTCGCCGTAGTTGGTCTGAGCGACCACCACGGCGCTATTGGCGTCGTGCGAATTGATCTGCCAGGGGTCGAAATACTGAAAGCTGAAGTGACTCGCGCGGAAGGTGTGCGCGGTGGCGGCGGAGCGCGCGGGCGGCGGGCAATTGGTCTGGGCGCAGCCAATGTTGTTGCCGTTTGGGCCGACGGACACCCCGCAGGCGAGGAGGCCCATGGCCGCCACGACGAGGGCCGCCCGGCGCCCGATGGCGTCCCAGCGCCGGCCGAGATGGGAACCGCGCATGATGACGCGTATGGCGACGCGCGGTCGGCCACGGCTGGCAGCACGTAGTGGGCCCTGCGTGGCATCCCACGGTCGGTGGCCGTTGGCGTCACGCATTGGCCGGCTCCTCCGGCGCCGCCGGGCGCCGCTCGCGCTTGGCCGCGGACCGCAGCGCCAGGCCGCAGTGCGGGCAGAACGGCAGATCGGGCGCCTCGCGGCCGCAGTGGGGGCAGCGGAGGGTGCCACCGTGGCCCAGCGCGTGTGCACGCGCGATCAGACTGTGATGCAGCACGTGGCGCACGAACAGGATCAGGATGACCAGGACGATGGCGTACCAAATGAGGTCGCGAATCTCGCCGCCGAAGAGGTCGCTGGCCACGTTGGGGATCACCTGGCCAAGCGCGGCCACCAGGACGGCGGCGGGCGGCCACGCTAGCCAGCCCACCTCGCCACCCTCGGCGGGGCGCCGCCACGCCCAGAGCGCGGCGCAGATCAGCCCGGCGGTGGCGGCGTCGAGCAGCGGCATCAGAATGCTGATGCGGATCGTCGGCAGCGCCCACGACAGGGGATTGCCGGTGCGGATGACTGGGCCCGTGATCAGCAGCCAGGTGTAGACGATGCTCTGGGCGGCGGCAAAGCCCAGGGCCGACGCCACACCGAACGCGAGACCATCCAGCACTTCGTCGAAACGGCGCCGGAACAAGAACAGCGCCAGCGGCCCCAGGACCATGAGCAGCAGCGCCAGCAGCGGCAGCCCGACGCCCGTGAGCAACACATACTCCGAGCGCGGCTGGAAGGCTGGCCGATAGAGGCGCAGGATCAGCGGCGCGAAGTACAGGCTCATGCCGGCGCCCAGCACCGCGCCAGCGGCGAAGGTGGCGCCCAGGACGGGCAATGGCTCGTCCTCATAGATCTCGGCGTCATAGAAGTAGAGCAGGTAGAGCGCCGGGATCAGGAGCGCGGCCACGACATAGGCCACCGGCACGACCCGTCCCAGGCCGACGAGGAATATCACCAGCGCCGCGCCCAGGAGCACCCAGCGCGCCAGGTGCGTGCTCGACGGGTTCAGGTGGGGAAAGAACGTCGAGATGATCGCCGGGTGATAGACATGCTCGCGCGGGTTGGCGGCATAGGCGTCGCGCCGTCGAGCGGCCGCGCCGCGCGTGTCGGCCGGCGCGGCGGCGTGGAGCGGCGCGCCACAATACGCGCAATAATGACCGTCAGGGGCCTCACGGCCGCAGTGAGGGCAGCGCACGGGCATGGGGCCTCGATTCACGTTCATCAGCCGTGGCGAACAGGGAGGGTCCGCCGCGCACCGAACTACCGTCCCGAGCAGTATACGCCACGCGCACGTCGCGGCGACCAGTTGGTCGCCCTAGAGTGACACACGCCGCCAATGGATTCTCCGTGGCGTATGACGCTGATAGATCGCGTCTGACATGGCGAATGCCTCCAACAGAGTGTATACTGGCGTATATACAATGAGCCGCGAGGAGGTCAACATGCAGGTCATGAAGCTGCGTCGGGTGGGTAACTCCCTGACGGTCACCTTGCCGGCGGCGATGATCGAGGCGCTGCACCTGGCCGAGAACGACGACATCGCCATTGAGGCCGCGGGCGACCGCATCATCTTGACCCGCGCCACCAACGACGTTCTGGACGCCTGGTCCGCCTATCAATCCCTCGAGCCGCGCTTTCGAAATGCCAATCGCAAACTGGCCGAGTAAGGCCGATGGTGCGCTTCCTCCCCGACGCCGTCGTGTTGGCCATCCACGACGACCAGATACGCCTCTATGGCGGGTCGTATGGAGTCCGCGACGAGGGCGCCCTCGCGGCCGCCCTGGCGTTGCCGCGCGCCCAGTTCGGAGGACAGTACCTCCACACGACGATCGCTGAGATGGCGGCCGCGTACGGGTTTCACCTATGCGAGGACCACTCCTTCGTCGACGGGAACAAGCGCACGGCGGGCATGACGATGTTCACCTTCCTGTCACTGAACGGCCTCGACGTGGTGGCGCCTGAGCAGGCGTACTACGAGACGATGATGGCCGTGGCGACCCATACGCTTCGCAAGGCGGGGCTGGCCGCGTGGCTGCGAACGGTCGTCCGCGGCACTCCGCCAGATGTCAGTCAACCGCGGGCGGAGGCTTGACGCCACGGTGGCGGCTCGCTATCCTGACGGAGAATCCTGGCCGCGCAGCCTCGCCCCGCCCATGCCGCCGCGCGCGGCCGAGCGGTACAATGTTGGGGCAACGTGCCGCTCATGACGACCGAAATCGAGGTATCGTGTGGCAGACGACCGGCAAACTCAAGGCCGCATCCCCATCGAGGCGCTCGCTGACTTCCCGGCCCCAGGTATGGCCATCCCCAACACCTTCACCTTCAGCCCCGACGATCGGCGGCTCACCTACCTCGCCGGCAGCGGGATCCCGCCCGTTCAGTCGCTCTGGACGCTCGACCTCGCGACCGGCGCCCGAACCGAGCTGACCGCTCCCGATGGCGGTACCCAGGAGGACCGGCTCTCCGCCGAGGAGGAGCTGCGCCGCCAGCGCGAACGCCGGATGTCGGTCGGCATCTCGGCATACAGCCGGGCCGAACGAGGCGAGCGCGTCCTGGTCCCGCTTGGCGGCGACATTTACGTAGCGGACGGTCCCGGCGCGCCGCTCCACCGGGTCTTCGACCACGCGGGTGGTAAGCCCGCGCAGACGCCGACCTTTTCCCCGGACGGCGAGCGGATCGCTTTCGTGCGCGATGGGGAGATCTATGTCGTCGCGGCGGCGGGAGACGAGCCGGCCCAGGTGACGCACGGCGCGCGCGCGACCGGCACGATCCACGGCCTGGCGGAATTTGTCGCCCAGGAAGAGCTGGACCGCGAGGAGGGATTCTGGTGGTCGCCGGACGGCCGGCGCATCGCCTTCGAAGAGTTCGACGAGCGCCACATCCCCGTCTATCGCATCGTCCACCAGGGCGCCGACGATCCCGATGGCGCCTTTGAGGACCATCACTACCCGTTCGCCGGCCGCCCGAACGTCCACGTGCGGCTGGGTGTCGCCACCGTGGACGGCGGCGAGCCGGTCTGGATGGATCTCGGCGGCGATCCGGAGGCCTACCTCGCCCGCGCGTTCTGGTGGCGGGATGGGCATCTGGGCGCCATCATGCTGAATCGGCCCCAGACGCGCCTCGAGCTGCTGCGGCTGGATCCCACGACGGGCGCGCGCTCGGTGGTCTTGCGCGAGGACGACGCGCACTGGATCAACCTGCCCAAGCGCTCGCTCCACGAGCTGGGCGATGGCCGTTTCGTCTGGAGCTCAGAGCGCACCGGCTTCCAGCATCTCTACCTCTATCACGGTGATGGCACGCTCGCGCGGCCGCTGACGGAGGGCGCGTGGGCGGTGGATGACGTTGCCGGAGTGGATGAGGCCGGTGGGCAGGTCTACTTCACCGCCGCGCGCCAGGCGCCCACCGAGAAGCGGCTCTACGCCGCCCCGCTGGCCGGCGGCCCGCTGCGCGAGGTCACGCCCGAGCCGGGCGCGCACGATGTCACCCTGGATCACGCCCACCAGCGCTTCGTGGACGTGCACAGCGCGCTCGACCGGCCACCCAGCGTAACCCTGCGCGCCCTGATGGATGGGGCCACGATCCATACCATTCACAGCCCCGACGATCCACGTCTCGCGCACTTCCAGTTGGAGCCCCCAGAGCTCGTGACACTGCCCAACCGTGAGGGCACGACGCTCTACGGCGCGATCTACCGTCCGCCCGCGCGCTTCGGGCCGGGCCCATATCCCACAATCGTGTCGGTCTATGGTGGGCCAGGTCCACAACTCGTGGCCAACCGGTGGGATCTGACGGCGGCGCTCCAAACGCAGTATCTTCGCGACCTCGGCTATCTGGTTTTCCGGCTGGACAACCGCGGCAGCGCGCGGCGCGGGATGGCGTTCGAGAGCGCGATCACCCGGCGCATGGGCACTGTGGAGGTGGACGCCCAGGTGGACGGCGTGCGTGGGCTGGTGGCGCGCGGGCTGGCGGACCCCACGCGCGTGGGCATCACCGGCTGGAGCTACGGCGGCTACATGTCGCTGCTCTGCCTGGCCAAGGCGCCCGAGACGTTCAAGGTGGCTGTGGCCGGGGCGCCGGTGACCGCCTACGATGGCTATGACACGACCTACACCGAGCGCTACATGGGGACTCCTACCGAGAACCCCGAGGGCTATCGCGAGGGCAGCGTGCTCGCCCATGTGGACCGCATCCAGGGCAAGCTGCTGCTGATCCACGGCCTGCTCGACGAGAACGTCCACTTCCGCCACACCGCGCGGCTGATCGCGGCGTTGATCCGCGCCGGTAAACCGCACGATCTGCTGCTGCTGCCCGAAGAGCGACACAGCCCGCGGCGCCGCGCCAGCCGCGAGTATCTGCAACGGCGCACCGTCGAATTCTTCCAGACGCATTTGTAGGCGCTGGTGGGGGAATTCCGCCTCCACATGGCCTACACTGATGGACGCCGTCTACCCCCTCCGCCTCGGCCACGCCGGTGGCCTTCGTAACCGGCGACTCCGTGGGGCGTCCGGTGGACGCCCGGCCCGGTGGACGCCCGGAACCGCCACGATGCACCACGCTGTTGAATCACCCACCCAGGCAAAGGGAGGCGGCCATGGCGGATGCGCTCGAGGGCTCGACGTTTGGCACGGGAGCCTGGGGACACCCGCCGGCCGATTGGGCCCTCGGGCCGGCGGACGTGGATATCTGGTTGGCGGACGTGGAGCAACACGCGCTGGCGATCGGGCGCCTGGAGGCGCTGCTGGCCGACGCCGAATGGGAGCGCGTGGCGCGCTACCGCCACGACCGCGACCGGCGCCGCTTCGTGGTCGTCCGCGGGCTGCTGCGCGCGCTGCTGGGACGCTACATCGGCCAGCCGCCGCGAGCGCTCCGGTTCCGCTACGGGCCACACGGCAAGCCCGGGCTCACGCCCAACGGCGGCATGGTCGGCCCGCACGTTGACATTCGCCTGGACCGCCCCGATCCGCGGCTTGATCTTCGCTTCAATGTCTCGCACTCGCGTGGGCGCGCGCTCTTCGCCTTCGCGCGCGGGCGTGAGGTCGGCGTGGACCTCGAGTTCCGCCGCCCGCTG
>JANWHL010000317.1 GCA_025450405.1 Ktedonobacterales bacterium | reverse complement strand
GGAGGCAAGCGCCGCGAGGCCGGCGCGCACACTGGCGGGCGCGGCGTTGTGTGAGTCGTCGAGGAGCGCCAGCCCGCCAGAGCCTGGGAGCGCGTTCATTCGCCCGGGCAGGGGCCGCAGATCGCGCAGCGCACGCAGCGACTGGTCGCGATCCACGCCCAGCGCCGTTGCGACGGTGAGTGCGGCCAGAACCGCGTAGGCCCAGTGGTCGCCCTGGAGGTGACGGAAGGTCACCGCCGGACCGGGTGGCTCGCCGCGCGGTCCGAGCGGCTGGAGCGTGAGACACGCGAGGATGCCAGCGGGGACGTCAGTGGGGATGCCAGCGGTGAGGTCCGGAAGCTCCGGAGCGAATTCCGGGGGCGCAGCCGGCACGACGGTGAAGCGTTCGGTGTGCCGGGGATCGACCTGCGAGGCATCCGTTCCCAAGGGAAGCGGGCCGAAGAAGCGGACGGAGGCCTCGCTATCGGCGCCCATCGCGCGGACGGCGGGATCGTCGCCGTTCAGGACGGCGAGGCCGGCGGAAGGCAGGGCGCGAGGGAGCTGGGCGAGCTCGGCGGCCAGGCCGCCGACGCTGCCGAAGTACTGGAGTTGGGTAGCGCTGACGTTGGTGACGACACCGATCTCGGGCTGGGCGATCGCGCAGAGCGCCTGAATTTCGCCGGGGTGGTCACAGGCCATCTCGATCACGGCGCAGGCATGGCCCGGCTCCAGTCCGCCCAGCGAGAGCGGCAGGCCGAGCAGGTCATTGTAATTGCGCCACGAGCGGAAGGTGGACATCGCGAGGGTGAGGACATCGGCGATGGCCTCTTTGGTGGTGGTCTTGCCAGTGCTGCCCGTCACGCCAATGACACGGGGTCGCCACGCGCGCAGGACGTAGGCGGCGTAGCGGCGGACGGCTTCGCGGGTGTCGGCAACGGCGACCACGGACGCGCCAGCGGCGGTCAGACGCTCGCGCAGGCCAGGCGCGCTCACCTCCAGGGCCGCCAGTCGCTCGGCCTCCAGGAGCACAGCTCCGGCGCCGTGGGCGACGGCATCCTCAAGGTACTCATGGCCATCGGCATGGGGGCCGCGTACGGCCACAAAGCATTCGCCCGGGGCCACCAGGCGGGAGTCGTGACCGAATGTGGGGAAGGTCGCGCGCGCGCCCGCCGCAAAGAGTTGGCCATCGGTGGCCGCGATGAGGTCGTCAAGGTAAATCATGCTGGGGTGCCTCTGCCAGAATGCGCCGCTCGTATAGAGGATATCACCCGGTCCCACCATGGGAGCCCATATGGAGCGTGGGCTTCAGTGGGGGCGGCAGGTGGACCTGGCAGACGGGCATGCCGCGGTTTGCCGCGGGATTGGGGGGAAGGGTGCTCGGCCCTCTGGGGTCCTCACCCCCGTTGCGACGGGAGAGGGGAGCCGGAGGGGATTCACAATGAGGACACGGAGGGAGGGACGAACTAACCACAGAGAACACGGAGGACACAAAGGAGAGAGGGAGAAGAGAGGGACCGCGGCACTGGCGGCGCGGGCTTCTCACCCCCCCCAGCCCCCGCTCCCCGCGGGGCGAGGGGGAGTCAGGCGCACGTCGCGGGCCGTGACTGCGGGCCCGGCGGTGGGAGAAGGAGGCGGAATTGAAGGTCCGCGTGTAATCCTGAGCTGGCGAGGATGCGCTGGCCGGGGGGCGGGCCAGCAGCGGCACAACCATTGGGCAATTTTCGAGGGACGCGAGATGGCGGCATGGCGTCAGCGATAGGCCTGAAAGAGGTGGCGGCCATGGGCGGGCGTCGTGGTACAGCGAGGAGGCGCCCTGAAGGGCGCGGCGAATCCGCCCGGCATGAGAGCGGGTCGGGCGTGGGGGACCAAGCCCGGCACGAGGAGCGCGGCGTTGGAGGCGGGTGCGGCGGGCAGGGAGCCGCGATGTAAGAGCCAGCGCGCCGGCCACGGGCGCGCGCGGTGGTGGGGTGAGGAGGCGGAAGTGAAGTTCCGCGTGTAACCCTGAGTTTCGCGCGTCTCGTGCGGACGACCTGGTGCGGAGGGCGGTGCAATTCTCGGGGCGATTTTCGGGAGAATCCTGAGCTCCGGGCGGGGCATGAGGGCGGCGCATGTGAAGTGCGGAGGGCGGCGCAACCGTGGGGCTTTTGTCGGGAGCATTATGGCCGGCGAGCGGTGGGATCGGGGAAGGTGGATGCACGCGGTGGCGGGCGTTGTGGCCGAGTGCTGTCGGGGCGCTTGGCGCGGAGGCGCCGCGGGTCGGCGCTCGAAGCGGCGCGTGCGTGGTGGAGTGGGCAAGCGCGAGGGGAGATGCGACGGGCGGGCGGTTGCGCGGCGGCGCGGACGGAGCGTTCGATTCCACGGCGGTTGGTGGGTATGGGGCGGGGATAGCGCGCGCCAGTGGTACGGGGGGTGCCGGCTTGGATGACGCGGCGGTGGGACGGAAGCCGAGCGGCTCTCTGGGTGGGATGGGCGAGTCGGCCGGGTCTGACGGGGCCGCGGCTGGGGTGTAGCTGAAGGGGCGGGTGACGGCTTCGGTGACTGGCACGCCGCCGGGCATGCCGCCGGGCATGCCGCCGGGCACGTGGTGTGGCACGTCGCCTGGCAGACCGCCGGGCACGTGGTCTGGCAAGTCCCGCGGTAGGTCGCCTGGTAGGTCGCTGGGCGTGCGGTCTGGCGTGTGGGCTGGCACGCCCACACGATTGGAGATGTCGCCTGAACCGGGAACAAAGCCCGTCTCGGGGGACTAGCTGGCGCCAGTCCAGGCGGTCGCGGAAGGGGTGGCGACGTCAGGGGCGGAGGCGGCGCCGGGGGCCGAGGGTGAATCGGGGCGGTGCGGGTTTTCGCCAGCGGGGGCGGTACCTGGTGTGGCCTCGTCGTCGGGCGGGGAGCTGTGGATGAAGAGGTGGAGGATGGTCGGGTCCGTGGGGACCGCTTCGGCCGCGTGCGCGGGGCCGGTCGGGTCGTAGAGCAGCTCCAGGCGCGCGGCCTCGCGTATGGCCGCAAGGATGATCGCGAGCAGGCGGGCGCGGTTTGCGCGGTAGGGGCGCGCGAGCACGCCGGCATCGGCGCCGCCAGGCCGGCCGGAGGCCGGTGCGGCGCGGTCTTCGTCTTCGCGCGCTTCCTCGCGGGCGAGCATGTCCCAGGCGCGGGCCTGGAGCTGGTGCGTGGCCTCGATGGCGCGGGTGAGCGCGAGCACCTGGTCGGCGCGACGGTCGGCGGCGAGATCGGTGTGGATGCGATGGACATGGCGGGCGGCGGTCTCGCGATCAATATGGAGGAGGCGGCCAATGGTGGTGAAGGAGTGGCCCTGGCAAAAGTGGTCCCACACGCGATCAGAAAGTGGAAGGTCGGTGGGAGCGGCGTGGCCGCGACGACGCCGGCGAGCGCCGGCAGAGTCGTGATGGTTGTCATGTTCGCGGTCGTGATTGCGGTCGTCTCGGGGGTCGTCGGGATCGTCGCGAGGATCGGTTTCGGGATTGTCGTCAGGGTCGGTAGAGGGGGGTGGATCGGCCGGATCGGCGGGAGCATCGCCGGGCGCGCGGGTGACGGCAGCGCGGGCGGCGGCCTCGGCGGCGGCGCGGCGGGCGGGATCGGCGAAGTTGACGCCGGGGGGATAGGCGACAGAGTGGGTGATCCAGATGCCAGGATCCTCCGGCGGGGCGGCGCTCGCGCGCGGTGCCGTGTTGGGGAGTCGGCCAGCGGAGGCGGCGGGGGAAGCGAGGCCAGTCGGCGCGCATGGACGCGGGGCGGGGGCAGCCGTGGCACAGGGCGGCCGCGCGATGGCGGCGGGAGGGGCGGGGCGCATGCAGGGATGGTCCTTTCGAAGCGAGGCATTCCAGAACACAAACGCCGCCCCTCGCATGGTTGTGCGGGGGCGGCGCCGTACTCGGGCTGACCGTGGACCGGCTTCGAGCGCTTGTGGCGCGCCGGTTCACGAACAGTATAGGTCAGATGTTCTTGAGTGTCGAGAGGTGCGACGGGCGGACCGTGAAGTGGTGAGGAGAGGTGGCGGGGAATGGGCCGGGGTGGGTAGGAGACGCGTGCTTTACGGGCGAGGGGCGGCGCGGTTATCGGCCCAGAGGGCGTTCACAATCACCCAGTGCCCATCCGCTTCCGCGCGGGCCATGTGCAGATAGTCCACGTACAGGTACGATTCGGCGCGGACCGACGCAATGTCGCCATAGCGGTCGAGAATGGCGACGTCGTAGTAGCGTTGGTCGGGAGGCACGTCAGAGTCGCCGCCGCGCGTGGTCTGGGCCACCATATCCGCCTGGGTCAGATGGTGGAAGCGCCGCGCGCCAGTTTGAGGATCGGTCAGGATCGCGCGTTTGGCGAGCTCGGGGTGCAGGGCGCGGCGCATGCGTTCCGCGTCACCTTCGTACCAGCCGCACAGGTAGTCCATGGCGGTCCGACGAATCGCGGCGCGGTCCGCGTCTTCGGGGTCGTGGGCAGTGGGTTCCATCGGGGTCGCTCCCTTCTCGGGCATGCGGTGGACCACTACAACAGCTCGGCGATGCGCGCCGCCGCGCGGGCGGCACCGTCGGTTTCGACGGCGCGGTAGCGGGTCGGGCGGCCGATCTCTTCGGCAATCGCCGTGGCGATGACCGCGGGCGTGGCGGTCTCGAAGTCCATACGGCGGCCAGCGTGGTAGCGCTTGAGGCGATGGCGCACATGGAAGTTTTGCTCGAAGTGGTGGCGCAGGGGGAAGTACAGGAACGGGCGGCGATTGGCCGTTAGCTCCATGCAGGTGGTGAGGCCGCCCTGGACGACGGCCAGGTCGCACGCGGCGAGATGCCGGTAGAGCTCGTGCACATAAGCGCGCACTTCGAGTCCGGCGGCGGAGGGGAGTGAAGCCGGGTCGATACGCGGACCGGCGATGACGATCATGCGGAGATTCGGCACGAGCCGCTTGGCCTCCGGGAAGGCGGCGATGACGCGTCGGAGGAGATGGGCGCCGACGCCGGAGCCACCAACGGTGACGATGCAGATGCGCTCCTCGGGTGAGTAGCCCAGTTCATGGCGCAGCGCCTCGTGATCCTGGAACGCGCGCGGGTCGAAGCCGGTGATGTAGCCGCTAAAGTCGTAGTGGTGCTCGGTCCAGGCGCGAATCGCGGGCAGGTCTGGCCCGAAGGCGTCGGGCACGATGTCGGCGGGGTTGCCGACGAAGATCGCGCGGTCGCGGAGTCGCGGATAGCGCTCGATGTGCTCGATCATCTCGGCGTTGTAGTCGGTCGTCAGCGCGGCTTCCGGAGCGCCGCCATCGGCCATGGGCAGGTAGCCCACGAAGTCGGTCATCCAGACGTAGGCCGCGCGCTTCTCTTCGGGATTCTCGTACAAGAAGTAGTCGAGATCCCAGGACTCGTCGCCGATCCAGAGGTCGTAGTCCGCCGCGGTGACGACATCATGGAAGAGCATGTAGTTGGCGACGAGGATCTCATCCATGCGCCGGAGCGCCTGGAAGCAGTGGAGGTCGTGTTCGGCGGACTCGCATTCGATGTGGCGTGATTCGCTCGCCAGGAGCGCGCTTGCTGGATGGATGCGCTCGCCGTGGGCCTCCAGCACTCTGGTCACGGGGTGTTGGGCCAGCCAATCGATCTCCAGGTCGGGCCGGAGCTTGCGCAGCTCGGCGGCGATGGCGATGTCGCGTTGGGCATGACCGAGGCCGATGGGCGATGAAATGTAGAGCGCGCGCCGCCGACGATTGCGGCCGCGGGTCCAGGTCGGTCCGTGCGGCGGCTCGGCGGAGGTCGCCATGCTCGCGGATGGGCGCGGGCTCGCGGTGGCGGGGACGGCCCGTTCGGAGGGCCAGGCTTGTTCGGAGGGCACCGGGTGTGTGGAGGGCCACGCCTGTTCAATGAACTCGCGGAGCAACAGGTTCACTTTGACGGGGTCGCGCGCGAGGGGGATGTGACCGCTTCCATGGAGCAGCGCGAGGCGGCCGGCGGTCATCGCGGCGAGCGCGGCGCCGCGCTTGTGGGGCGAGATGGCGTCCTGGTCGCCGTGGATCACCAGGACGGGACAGCGGACGCGGCTGGCGAGCGCGCGCACGAAGGCCTCATCGCCGCCAGCCGGGGCGGTTCCGGCGGGCGGGGGCGCATCTTCGCGCGCGAGGAGGGTCTGGGCGGTGGTCTCGAGCCCCCAGCCGACACAGTCCTCGATCTGCTTGGTGGAATGGGGTTCGGGGAAGCACTGTGAGAAGAAGAATTCGAGGAACTCTTGATAGTGCGCCAACCAGTAATGGCGGTTGTATTTCGCCCAGCCTTCGTCGGTCTCGAGAGGATCATCGAACGAGTAGACCGCGCGCCCCCGATGCTGGGACGCGAGCGGCAGAGACGGTCCGATGAAGACCGCGCCGGCGACGCGTGGGGCGTGATCGGCGGCGAGCATCAGCGTCCAGCGCGCGCCAATCGAGAGCGAAACGAGCACGGCGCGCGCGGTGGCGGTGGCATCGAGGACGGCCAGGGCATCCGCGGCAAACTCGTCGTCGCGGTACGCGGCGGGATCGGGCGGCCGGTCAGAGCGGCCGTTGCCGCGGCCATCAAAGGTGATGACGCGGTAGTGGCGCGCGAGATACGGCACCTGGGCCTTCCAGAAGCGCGAGTGAATAATCGACCAGGTGGGCATGAGCAGGACGACGGGCCCGGTGGTGTGGTCGGCGCCGAAGACTTCGTAGCCGACGCGCACGCCGTCGCGGTCGAGGGTGCCCACGCGGTCAGGTTCGCGTGCCCGCATCGTATGTTCACTCCTTCGCGAGACGGTGGTCGCGGGACGGTGGTCGCGGTTCGTCCCGCCGTGGGCTCGGACGTAGTTAGTCAAGTGACTAATACCGGTGTATAACATGGGTGGAGGATGGCTGTCAAGGGTGATGGGGGGTGGCTCATGGGGTCCTCACCCCCCGGCCCCCTCTCTCTGCGGGGCGAGGGGGAGTGAGGCGGGCGACGAGGGCGGTGGAGGGTGGGCGGACGCTGGGCACCGGTGGGACCTCACCTCCCGGGGCCCCCCCCCCCACCCCCCCCCCCCCGGCGCGGGGGGGGGGGGACGGGCGCCGCGCCCGCGGGGGCGACATGGCGGGGGGGGGGGGGGGGGGGGGGGGAGTGGAGGGGCGGGGGGGCGGGTCCCGGGGGG
>JANWHL010000316.1 GCA_025450405.1 Ktedonobacterales bacterium | reverse complement strand
GGATTCTGAAGCCGGGTGGGACGCTGATCATCGACGCCACCAATAGTGTGCCGCTGTGGGTCTTCTGCTATCCCCGCTATGTGGGGAAGCGCCCGGCTCGGTGGGTGGGTACGCTGCGCCACGGCGGCGTGCTGCCGGAGTGGGCCAACATCGTCCATCACATGCGGCGGGCCACCTTCCTGGGCTGGCTGAGAGCCGCGGGCGTCGAGGTGGAGGGTGAGCGGCGGTACGGCATGATTCCGGCGCTGCCGAAGTGGTTCCTGGCGATTGGGCGGAAACCCGAGTGAAGCCGCGCCTGCTGCTCTATCTGACCGCCGAATCCAATCCCGCGCGCAACGCCGTGGCCGCGACCCTGGCCTGGGCCGCCGAGGCCGCGGGGTGGGCCTTTGAGGTCTATTACGACGCCTATCGCCTGGGCGACCACTATGGCGGGGGCGATCCCGACAGCCAGCCACCGGGCATGCTGAGCGGCGGCACGGTGGTGGGCGGTCACCACCACGAGCGCCTCTATCTGCTGCTCAACCGCTTCGATACGCTGGTGCTGACCGATGGGCCCGTGGCATTCGGCGCGACGCTCGATCAACTCGACGTGGAGCGCCGGCGGGTCTCCGGCTACGCGGACACCTATCGCGAGGCGTTCGCCGCGCTGGCCATCGCGCCGCCGGACGCGGCGCTGGTGATCGACGCGAGCCCGCGCGGAGAGCTGGCGGGCCTCGACGCGTACCTCTACCCCGAGATCGCGTGCCGGCGAGTGCTCGGCCTCGACGTCTCGTCGCTCACCGGTGACGAGCTCACCAGGCTCGTGGAGTCCGGAGTGCGGCGTGTGGACACGCTGTTTGTGGGCGCGGCGGGTGCGGAGCGCTGGCCATCCCTGGCCGCGGGCGCGGGTGTGGTGGTCACGCCGGAGCCGCTCGATGCGCTGGGGCCGGAGGACGATTTCGCCAGCGTCACCGAGCGGGTGGCGCGGCGGTGGCTGGCGGAGTGTGCCGGCGGCTGGGTGCTGGCGGATCCGGCGGTGGTGTCGGCGTGGCTGCCCGAGGCCTGGCGCCAGCGGCGACTGGCGATCTATGGGAAGCCACAGCGCGCGGTGATCGACCGGCTGGAGGACGAGCTGGGCGCTAGCGGCAAGGTGGTGCTTGGCCGCCAGTACGAGGACGGCGATTTCTTCGCGCTCTCCGCGCTCGGTCTGCCCTTCCAGCTCATCGACCCGGTCCGGCCGCCCTTCCCGGTGCTGCGGCTGGCGCCGTACGCGTGGACCTCCGACTCCACCGATCCAGCCGATGCCGGCGTGTACGGGCGCGAGCCCAGCGACGACCAATTGCGCACCTGGGCCGAGCAGGGTCGGGTGCTCGTGTCGGCGATCTTCTGGACGGGCATGATCCGCGAGCTGGAGAACCTGCCACGGCTGGTGGATCTGGTGGCGCTGACGGGCATGAAGGGCGGGCTCGCGCTGACGACGGCCGCGCTGGAGTACCAGCCCGATGGGCCGCTCGAAATGCTGCGGGTGCCGCTGGACCGGGGCGGGGTCTTTCCCTGCCTGGAGATGCTGCTGGCGAGCTGTGGTGAGGGGGCGGCCATCGAGTCGCTGCTGCCGGAAGGGCGGCTGGCCGAGCACCTGCGCATGGCGAACGACACGCTGGATCGCCTGGGGGTGCCGGCGGGCTGGCGGCCGCGAGGTTGGTGGTCCACGATGGACCCGGCCATGGTCCCGCTCCCGGGCCCGCGATTGCCGGCCACGCTCGCCGCGAACCAGCATCCGCCGTTTGTGCGCGTGCGCTACGCCGCGCGCGTGACGGGACATGCGGTCGGGGCGGCGAGCGCGGCGGGACCGGCGGTCGGGATGACGGTGGGGGATGCGCCAGTGGGCGAGACGCCAGTGGGCGAGACGCCAGTGGGCGAGACGCCGCGGCCGGGGCTGCGGCGGCGGGTGGGGGACTGGGCGCGAGGGCGTGGGCTGGGCGACGTGCTGGCGCCGTATCGGCCGTACGAGTTCTTCGCCCCGGGCCCGTTTCGCGCGGAGGTGGCGGCGGCGGTTGGCGGCGCGGGGCTGAGCTATCTGTTCAGCAAGGCGGGCTTCGGTCGGCCGCCCACAGTGCTGCATGAGGATGCGGCGGTCATCGCGCTCAACTACACGGTGGGGCACTGGGATGGCTGGACGCCGTTCGAGACGATCAACGACGTGGAGGACCTGCGTGGGGCCGAGCGCCGGCTGCTGGCGGCGAAGCGCCCGGGCTGGCTGGTGGGCACGCTGGATAGCTGTCTGTGGGCATTCAGTGGGTCGATCTGGGGGCGGGCGCCAGGGCTGCATGCGATTGGCGGTTTTCTGGCGCGCGGTGGCGACTCGGGGCGGCTGATCAACGTGACGCCGCATGTGGTCGCTCGGTACGCGCGGGTGATTGGGAGGTGACCTCACCCCTAGCCCCTGGGGTCCTCACCCCCGGCCCCTCTCCTTGCGAGGAGAGGGGAGTCGAGACCGAGACGTGGGGCGGCCAAGGGCGAGCGGATCGATTGGCGAGGAGGCGCCCTGAAGGACGCGGCGAATCCGCCGGGCACGAGAGCGGGTGGGGCGTGGGGGCCAAGCCCGGCACCAAGAGCGCGGCACGAGGAGCGCGGCGATGGAGGCGGGGGCGGCGTGCCGGGGGCAATTTGCGGGAGAATCGTGGCTGGCCCGCGCTGATATGAGCGGCGGCGGTGAGGCGGGCGTCCCACCTGGGGCGAGCGGGGTGGCAAGGCGGGCAGGCGCCCTGATGGATCTCGATGAATAAAGATGGAGCTCGATGAATAAAGGCGGACACCGGAATCCGTGCCGCTGCCGCACGGGGCAAAGCGCCGAGGCTCACCTGCCTGCGGTGTTCATACCAAATCGTGGTGAATCGACGCGGATTCCAGGCGCCTGAAGACGCGACGGGCGACGGGTCTCCCCCGGAGACCCTCTCACCAGACGTCCCTACGAAGCCTCCGACTACGAAGGCCACCGGCGTGGACTAGCCGGAAACGGTGATAGTCAATGGCCATGAGGGCGCGGGTAACTCGGCGCGGCGGACCGCGCGAGGGCGGGTGGTCTGGCGAGGCGGCGCCCTATGGGGGCGGGATTGGCGTGGGGAACTGGGCGTGCGCCGATGGGGCGCTCGCGGAGGCGGTGCGTGCCGGGGTTAGCGGCGGGCCAAGGCTTTGCTCGACCATGAGGCGACGTTGAGGGCGCGCTGGCGGCTGGTCTGGCCCAGGCGCGCGAGGGCGACGGCGAGATCAGTGAGCCATGCGACGAGCATGGCGGGGAGGGCGATGACCCAGGCGCGGGTGGCTTCCGCGGTGGCACGGCCGGTGATGAGGCGCTGGGTGTAGAGCTGAAGGGCGAAGAGGGCGATCAGCGCGTAGAGGTGCATGGGGGCCAAGACGACGAGGACGTCCGTGAGAATGGGGCGGTTGCCGATGTGGTCCCAGATGAAGTATTCGATCAGCTTCAGGGGGCCGAGCAGTCCGACCCAGACCAGGAAGGCGCCGATGGCCACCGCGCGCCAGGGTCTGGCTCGCCAGTCAACGCCGCGCAGCCAGGCGTAGCAGCCCATGAGTGGGATGAAGAGCAGCATCAGGTAGGGCCACTCGGTCAGCGGGCTAATGAGCAGCATGGCCGTCACGGCCAGGCCGATCTCCAGCAGGCCGCGCGGGCCGCGCTCCAACCGCCGCGGTGAGACCAGTGCCGCGGTGACCACCACGACGACCACGGCGAGCGCCAGCCAGAGCGCGTAGGCCAGCCAGGGCGCGACGAAGAGCGGGCGCACGACGGGGTTGGTGGTGAAGATGCGGGTGAGCACGCCGCGCGGTGAGTCGTTGCGGGCGTAGGCGATGTACTGGCTCGACCAGAACGACCAGATGGTCATCAGATCGTGCCAGGCCTGGCCGCCGAGCCAGAGGAAGGGTCCGAGGAACAGCGCCAGAAAGCCGAGGATCGCGGTCGCCGCGAACTTCCACTCGCGCTTCCAGAGCATGAAGATGACCAGGACGAGCAGGGTGGGCTTGGTGGCACAGCCCATGGCCAGCAGGATGCCGCCGGTCACGGGGCCGCCCTCCAGCAGGAGGTAGAAGGCGGCGCAGATGCAGAAGAGGACGAAGATGTCGGACTGCCCAAGGAAGAATTCGGTCTGGACCGGCAGGGTTACCACGGCGGCGGCGGCCAGCACCAGGACATGCAGGCGAGAGGGGGAGATGCCCGCGATGCGGAGCAGGCAATACATGGCCGCCGTCAGGAAGACGAGATTGCACAGGTTCCAGATGACCATGGCCCAGAGGTTGGGCAGGAGGGAGAGAGGTGTCAGCAGGAGGGCGAAGAACGGTCCATAGACGTAGCTCTTGGTCGCGAAGGTGGTGCCGAGATGGGTAGTCGGCGAGTAGGTGTGAATCCAGGCGATCACGGCGGTGTAGGGGTCGGCGCCGTGGCGCACGGCCTCCGCGGCGAAATAGAAGACGCGGAAGTCGGAGCCCCAGAACCATCCCGTGCCTGAATGCAGGTGCCAGAATCCGAAGAACAATGCGCCCAGACAGGCGATGGTGAGCGCGATCCGTCCGCGCGGTGTCTTGAGCGTGTCGAGCAGGGTCCGCAACCTGGCTGCCGCCATCTCCGTAACCATCACTGTGACTTCCTCTCATCGCCTCAGCGCCAGGATTACGCCGCCGACCGCCGGCCGCGCGCCATCGCGCGCGGTGACGTAGTGATACCAAATCGTGATGAAGCCCGGAAGCCGGGCGACGGGTCTCCCCCAGAGACCCTCTGAAGACGCGACGGCCGTCTCCCAGACGGCCTCTGGAAGCCTCCGGCTGCGAAGGCCACCCGCGTGGCCTAGGCGGCGACGCGGTATGATTCAAGGTTCATGCTAGCGGTGCGCTATTGGCATTCGCGAACACGCTGGGTGATGATCGGGTGATGATCGGGCATGTTGTGGTGGAGGCGCTCGCGGATCGATGGGAAGAGCGAGAGGCAACACGACGGGACGCATGACGCGACGGGCGGCCCATGCGCCCTACAAGGGGCTGACCGATCACCCGGCGTATCAGTGGTGGCGCGACCCGACGATCTGGCAGCCGGATAGCTGGTGGGGATCCGCGCGGACGGAGGCTGGTCTCGGCGAAGAGATCGCGGTCTTGCGCGAGCTGGGCGCGCGGCTGTTCCGTGTGGAGCTGCCGTGGCGCGCCGTCGCGCCCGAGCGGCCGGGCGGGGCGCGCTATGATCCAGACGCCGCGCGGGACCCGGAGTGGTCGGGATACCGGTGGGAGCGCTGGGATCTGATTGTCCGGTTGGCCGCGGATGCGGGAATCGCGCTGGTTCCGCAGGTGGTCTACGCGCCGGAATGGTCGACGGGTCTGCCAGCCGCGGGGCATGGCGGCGCGCCGCCCGGTGACGCCGCGCACTTCGCCGACCTGATGACGGCACTTGGCCGGCGATATCGGGGCCGCGTGCGCTTCTGGGAGCTCTGGAATGAGCCCGATCACGCGCACACGTGGTCGGGTTCGCTCGCGGAGTACGTCGCGCTGGTGCTGCGGCCGGGCGCGGCGGCGCTGCGGGCCGCGGATCCGGACGGCGCGGTGCTGGTGGGTGGGTTGGTCGACGCGCGCAATCTGGCCGCGGTCTACGCCGCTGGGGGTGGGCCATGGTTCGACATCGCCAG
>JANWHL010000315.1 GCA_025450405.1 Ktedonobacterales bacterium | reverse complement strand
GCCAAGAGCCCCATCGCCGGGTCGTTGCTGGCCGGCCGCACGGTCTGCCCACCCGCGATCACCTTGATCCACCCAAAGCTCAGGATTACGCGCGGAACTTCAATTCCGCATCCTCGCTCAACCACTGCCCTAGCCCTGAGCCGCACCGCCGTCGCTTTCACCCATCCCGCTGGCGGCCGCCGTAGGGTACACGCGGAACTTCACTTCCGCCTCCTCGCCCCATCACTACCGCCCGCCCTTGGCCGCACGCACCATGCGCCGGACTCCCCTCCCCGTCGCAACGGTGAGGGGTCGGGGGAGAGGATCCCAAACTGCGCGGACAAGGACCACCTCTCCATCCCTCTCTCCGCGTCCTCTGTGTCCTACGTGTCCTGCTATGTAAATGGCACTCTTGGCGAGCTAGCGCTGAGAGCATGCGAGGCCATATTCATCAGTGGGGGTGCGCGCCACGCGCATGACGACTCATTGTGAATCCCTCCCCGCCCGGCGGTGAGCACGCGTCTAGGGGTACAATGCGCGTAGACCGGTCGGCTACCAGCGCGAAAGGAGGACGGCGGCACGCGGCCCGGGTGCGGCGACGCGTGGCCCGCTAACGAGATGAACGACTCCGACACACAGCGCACCCCCGGTGCGCCGGGCACGCCACACGTCCGCGTCTTCGACGACGACACCGCGCTCTTCACCGCCGCGGCCGACGAGTTCGTCCACGCCGCGCGCGAGGCCGTGGCTCGGCACGGGCGCTTCTTCGTGGCCCTCTCCGGCGGATCGACCCCACGCGGCCTCTACCAGCTCCTCGCGTCTCCCGCCTACCACCAGCAGGTGGACTGGGCACGCGCATACGTCTTCTGGGGCGACGAGCGGTGTGTCCCCCCGACCGACGCGGAGAGCAACTATCGCATGGCCCGCGAGTCGCTGCTCTTCCACGTCCCCGTGCCCCACGAACACGTCTATCGCATGCCCGGCGATAACCCCGACCCCGTGGCCGCCGCCGCAATCTATGAGCAGGCCCTACGTCGCGGGTTTGCCCTCGGCCCCGGCGAGCGCCCGCGATTTGACCTCATCCTTCTCGGCATGGGCCCGGACGGCCATACCGCGTCGCTCTTCCCCCATACCGCCGCGCTCCACGTCACCGACCGCTGGGTGGTGGCGAACGCCGTCGAGAAGCTCCACGCCACGCGCCTGACGCTGACCCTCCCCGTTCTCAACAGTGCCGCGCGGGTGATGTTCCTCGTCGCCGGTACCGACAAAGCCGACGCACTCGCCGCCGTGCTGGAGGGCCCGCGTCGCCCCGACGACGTGCCCGCTCAGTTGATCGCCCCGGAGCACGGCGACATTCTCTGGCTGGTGGACACCGCGGCGGCCGCCAAACTGACCACCCAGCACGCTTGACGCCCCCAAATCTGACCCCCCACTACTTGCGATGCCGCGGCTCGCGGACTCACCCGGGCGCACGGCCCGAAAGAAGGAGTGACCCCAGGTGGAGATCGTGCCCTCGATCCTCTCGGCGGACTTCACGCGGCTCGGCGAGCAGGTGCGCCAGGTGGCCGACGCCGGCGCCAATCGCATCCAGGTTGACGTGATGGACGGGCGCTTCGTGCCTAACATCACCGTGGGGCCGCTGGTGGTTGCCGCGGTCCGACGCGCCACCAGCCTGCCAATCGAGGCCCACCTGATGATCATCGAGCCCGAACGCTACCTCCAGGACTTCGCCACCGCCGGCGCCGACCTGCTCATCGTCCACCAGGAAGCCTCCCCGCACCTCCACCGGACCATCGCGCAGATCAAGCGACTTGGCAAGCACGCCGGCGTGGCCATCAATCCCGCTACCCCCCTCGCGATGATCCAGGAGGTGCTGGACCTGGCCGACCTTTTCCTCATCATGACCGTTGACCCCGGCTTCGGTGGCCAGGGCTTCATCGCCTCGATGCTTTCCAAGGTGGAGCGGCTGCGCGCCATGCTCGATGGTCGTGGACTACGCACCGACATCGAAGTGGACGGCGGCATCCACGGCGAGACGGCCCCCCAGGCCATCCATGCTGGCGCGAACGTGCTCGTGGCAGGCTCCGCCATCTACGACGACCCCGCCGGCCCAGCCGCGGCGCTCGCGAAACTCCGCGCGGCGGCGCTGAGCGGCGCGGCGGGTTAGTCATTCTAGAGAACCGCGTGTCTCGAGCAGTTCGAGTGCGTCGAAACGCAACCCGCGCGGCGTGCAGCTCCCCTTGACCAGTCAGCGCGCACGTCGTATCGCCGCCATTGCCGCTGCCGCCGCCTCGCGTATGCCCCTATCATCCATCGCGCGCGCGGAGAGCCTGCGCCAAATGCGCCGGAGCGGCGCCAGCGCGCGTGGATCCCCGATGCGCCCGAGGGCCGTGACGGCCGTGCGGCGGGCCTGTGGCGTGGCTGAGTCCAGCAGCTCGGTCAGGGGCTGGACCGCGCGCCGATCACCTAACCGTCCGAGGGCCTCCACGAGGGTGATGCACTGCCACGCCCCGCTAGGCGTGGATAGAGCCATTGACAGGCGCCCGAGCAGTGGTTCGACGGCGCGCATGCCGCCCAGCGCTCCCAGACCCCGCGCGGCGCCCTGGAAACTGAAAACGTCCCCCAGCGCCGCAATGAGCGGCTCGACCGCGCGCCGGTCGCCGAGTTGGCCAAGTGACCGAGCCGCTGCTGCCCGCACCCACGGATCGGCATCGCGCACGGCGGCCGCCAGAGGCGTGAAGGCTCACGGATTGGCCAGGAGTCCGAGCGCCTGAGCGGCGATAGCGCGCAGCCCCGGCGCCGCGTCGTGCGTCAGCGTGTATAGCAACGGCGCGACGCTCGGCGCTCCCGCTCGTCTTGGTGCTTCCCGTGGAAATAGGCCAAAGGCTGCGTCGTCGCCGCCCCGAAGCCGCGCCGTCATTTTCCGCCGCATGCCTGGAGGCCGGCCGCCATCGGACGTACACCCGAAACCTCAATCTCGCATGCGCCGGTTAGGCCGTCTACACGCTTTTGCCCACTTTGTCCCGGTCCGCCTCCTGACGCAGCATGGCCAGCGCCTGCCGCGCCTCCGTCAGCTCGCGAGCGAGGGCGACCCGCGCGTTGGTCAGCTGCGTGAGCCCGCCGCTCAGGTGGCCGTTCAACACGTCCACCGCCTGGGCCGTGTGCTCCTCGGCGTCCGCCAGCAGCCGCGTAAAGCGTGCGTCGCGCGGGTCGAGCTTGCCGCCGCGCCGGTGCTGCTCAAAGACCATCAGCACGAACGGCGCCAGCAGACTGTATGGGACGATCAGCGTGCGCTCGTCCTGGTACGCCTTCGGCAGCACACTCCCGCACAGGCGATAGGCCGCGTCGGGCACGGCCACCACCGCGTACCCCGGCGTGCGCGTGTCCACGTATTGTCGCGCCTCCCGCGCGCGCCTCAACACGTTGTCGCGGATGCTCGCCTCCAACTTGTCGCGCTTCGACTGGTCCGTCTCACCATCCAGCTCGTCCAGGTCCCGCTGCCCCACCACCTTACTATCAATCGGCAGGATGAGCCCGTCCGGCAGCTTGATGGCGAACTCCACCTTGGCGCCGGCTACCTTGTGGTCCGTGGCCCGCCACTCCACCGGCAGCGCGTCGAGCATCTGCTCGACCACGCGCTCGCCGGCCGCGCCGCTCGTCGCCGAGCCAAGCATCACGTTCGCCAGCCGCCGCAACGCCGCGAAGGCATCGTCCTCGCGCTCCCACCGCTGCCGCTCGGCGGCCTGCAGCTCGCGTATGCTCGCGAGGTCACGTACCGCGCCGGCCACCTGGTCTTGCAGCGCCTGCTGCGCCGCCGGCAGCGCCACCAACCCGCCCAGGGACGCGCTCATCTGCTGAATGGTCTGCCAGGCCTGGTCCTCGGGACCCCGGCGCGCGGTCTCCGCCGCCGCGGACCGGCGGAGCTCCGCGATCTCGCCCCGGAACTCCCCCCGCAGCGCCTCAATCTGCGCGCGCACGTCGCCAAAGGCCGGCGCGAGTCCCTCCATGCCCGCCGGCAGCGCCACAGCCTTGCCGCCTCGCCGCCGCGCGCCAAACAAGTAGCCCAGGACCAGCAACAACACGACGGCCAACGCGGCGCACGCCGCGACCAACGTCAGGTCCAGTTCGCTCGTGGGCATGCGTCCCTCCTCGGCCCCGGCGCCCCGCGCTCGCGGCTGGCGGCCAGTATACGCGCGCCCATCGCGACCCGTCAACTCCACGACGACCGGGCCATGACCGCCAGCGCCGCCCGATGGACCTATCGTATTGCCAGGCACAGATCGTGCATCCCCCTGGTTGTTGGACCAACGTTACCCCAACGTGCGGCCCACAGGGCCGGCGCGCCCTCGCCTTGGCGGACCGGTGCGTGACGATCATGCGGGAGGATTCGATGCGATCAATCATCAATTTCCTTGGGGGGATCATCGCCGCGATCGTGGTCATCATTATGGCCATCTTCGTCATCCAGAACACAACGGGCCAAAACTGGCACTTCCTCTCGGGCAACTTCACCGCGAACATGGGCTGGGTGGCCGGCGGCGCGTTCATCCTCGGCTTCGCGCTCGCCTTCCTCGTGCTGCTACCGGGCCGCGTCGCCTCAAGCTACCGCGGGTGGTCACTCGGCCGCCAGCACCAGCGGACCACTCAGGAGCTGGAAGGCCTGCGCGCCGAGCGCGAGCGACTGGGTGTGGAACATGATCGCCTCGGAGACGAGCATCAACGTCTGGGCGCTGAGCACGCGCGTCTGCTCTCCGACCACCGCCAGGTCCTGGCCGAGCGCGACCAGATGCGCACCCGCCTCGCCGCCGTGGCCGCCGCGACCACGGCACGCCCCACGTCTCCGGTCACCGCGTCGTCACCGGCCGCCCCGCCAGCCCCGACGCGGGCCGTCGACCCCACACCCGTCGCCGCGACCGCTCCGGCGTCCGTTGACGGCACACGACCGACCGCCGCGGACCGCGCGGAAGAACCCCTGGCGCCAGCGGCCGCGACCGCTCGCCCCACGCCGCTGGACACCGGCACTCGACACACCCCCACGGATGAGCTCACCCCCGCCCGCGCCGGCCCGGCGGATTCGGCGCAAGCCGCCATGGCCCCCTCGGACATGGCCCCCTCGGATATACCCCCGGCGGACATGGCTCCATCCAACTCCGCCGCCCCGCTGGGTACCACCCCCGCCGACACCGTCACGGGCGCGCCCGAGCCAGACATG
>JANWHL010000314.1 GCA_025450405.1 Ktedonobacterales bacterium | reverse complement strand
CCGCCGCGGCGGCGCCATCAGATGGTGTGATCAACACCAGGAGGAACCGCGGATCGACGACGACGGGCAGCGTCGAGGCGAGTAGATACCCGCCCGCCGTCAAGGGTAGGCGAACAAGCCCGTCAACCGCCACAGCACCGTCGAGCCGGGTCTCGTTCCAGAGCTGGCCAAACCCCGCCAGGCGGCGCAGGCGCACAAGGACATCGCCGCGCCAGAGCGTGGCGCCGTCCGTCAGCGACACTACCCGGTACACGGCGACGGCCTGGGCGACCAGCCCGGGTTGTTTCGCCGCATCCACGAGGCCCGACAGGGCCTCGGCCATGCCCAGGCGTGGATCCAGACAGAGCTCGAGCACATGGCGTCCGACCAGCTCAACGGCGGAGACCATGCTGAACAGGCGGGCAAACGATTCGCTCGCGTGCCAGATCGTCCCTTGCAGGTCGATCAAGGCGGTCGCCGGCAAGCGCTGATGGCCAAGCCAGAGGCCATCCAGAGCGTCGAGGGCACGTTGCCGCGCGGGTTCGTCGGGCGCGACGAGCGTACTGCCCGCCCATGCCTGGTAGCCGGCGGCGCGGAAGCCGAGGCGAATTTGATAGGGGTCAAGCCCCAGTCCCCGCGCGATACGCCGCAGCGCCATGGGCTTTGGGAGCTTGATCCTACCGGTCTCCACGCGCGAGACGTAGCCCTTGTCACACCCCGACTTGTCATCGCTGGCGCTGATGCCTCGCGCCACGGCCTCCTGCGAGAGACCCCTCAACTTGCGCATGAACTCGATGTACGCGCCGAGCGCGGTGGTCGCGTGGTCTCGGTCATCCACATCCCATTTCGAGGCCACGGCGCCTTCTCCTCCACGATGGTACGGCCATATGTCCATGAGAAACGCCCGGCGCCGCCGGAATCATCCACCGTCGCGTCGGGATTGGGACCAGTCCTTGCCGTTCCAGTCACCCTATTCTACGCCATGCCATACTATTTGTGCATGCGTCGCGGCGATACCCAGTATTTCCTGCCCACCGACCAGCGGAATCCCTGGCATGTGTTCAATTGATCATGACAGCCACCGGGTGGCATTGCGCGCGATCTCGCCGAGAAACTTGCGAGTGGGTGGACGCATCCGACCCACTCTCCCGTCGACCGGCTCTTTACACAGGCCGTGGTCGTACCGTATACTTGCCTGCACGAGGGCGCCACCCAACCCCGCGGAGACGCTCGCTCACGAAGGGAGAGTGCCGGGCCGCCACGTGCCCGGGGGCCATGGAGCACACCGCTTCGACGCGAGAGCTTGGGGAATTTGGACTCATCGCGCGGCTGACGTCCGGGTTGCCGGTGAACGCCGGGGTCATCGTCGGCGTTGGCGATGACGCCGCCGTCCTGACGTGTCCACCCGACACCGACGCGGTGGCGACCTGCGATGCGCAGGTGGAAGGCCGCCATTTCGTGCGCGCGGTCGTCACCCCGGAGCAAGTGGGCCGCAAGGCGCTGGCGGTCAACCTAAGCGACATCGCGGCGATGGGCGCCACCCCGCGGGCGGCGCTCGTTTCGCTGATGCTGCCGGCGGAGACCTCCATCGAGTGGCTGGATGGCCTGTATGGCGGGCTGAGAGCGGAAGCGGCCGAGTTTGGTGTGGCGATCATTGGCGGCAACGTGGCGGCGACCAGTGGTCCCTTGATCGTTGACGTGACGCTGCTTGGGCAGGTCGCGCGCGGGCGGGCCGTTTTGCGATCCGGCGGGGGGGTGGGCGATCGGCTGTACGTCACGGGGACGCTGGGCGCGGCGGCGGCCGGTCTATTGACGTTCGGTGGGCGGTCCCCCACGGGACGGGAGGTGGTGGACAGTGTGCTTGCTGAGGTGCGCGCGGCGCACCTGACGCCGCAGCCGCGGGTGAACGTCGGAATTGCCCTCGCGAACACGGGGGCCATCACGGCGATGCTGGACGTGAGCGACGGCCTCGCCGCCGACCTGGCGCACCTCTGCGCGCGGAGCGAAGTCGGCGCGCTGGTGGACAGCGCGGCGCTGCCGATTGACGCGGCCACGCGCGCGGTGGCGGTTGCCTACGGGCGCGATCCACTCGAACTCGCGATGTCTGGCGGCGAAGACTACGAGTTGCTCTTCGCCGCGCGCGCAGGAACCGACGACGCGGTGGCGGCGGCGGTCGCGGCCGCCGGGGGGACGGCACGCGCGATCGGGTGGTTGACCGAACCAGCGCTCGGAATGCGTGTGCGGGGTGAGGATGGGGCCGAGGCGCAACTCCTGGCGCGCGGCTGGGATCATCTGATGAGCCCTACGTAGGGGTTGATCTTCTCGTGATCGAGCGACATCAATTCGCAGCGCATTGCGCTCCATCTGATACAGATCTGGCGGAGGGGGGAAAGGCAGCATGCGCCGGAGAGATTATCACCAATCGCTCGCCGACGAGATGGCGGCCCTCGCCGAGGAGGTCACTGAGCTAGGCATTATCGCCGTGGATGTCTTCAAGACCGCGGCCGCGATGCTCTTCGCACCGGATCCGGGCGTGGCCCACGCTGCCATGCGCCTCGCCGAGCAGGGAGCGCTCTGTTATCAAGATGTCCACCAACGGGCGGTTGCCTTGCTCGCCCGCTGGTCCCCATTTGGCGATGAGTTACGGCGGGTTGTGGACCTTCAGCGCACGGCGACGGAGTGCGCACGGATCGCCGAACACGGCCGGCGCATTGCGGAGCAAGCACTGGAGATACCTAGCGGCGCGGAGGAGGCGTTGCTCCCCGTGGACACGCGGGCCGCCGGGATCCTGGTGGGCCTCATTCGGCAGGTGTATGTGCTTCTGCGGGGATGTCTGTTGCTCATCACGACACGCGACCGCTCCATGGCACGCCGGCTGGTTGTGGAGGATGCCGAGCTCGAACGGCTCTACCAGCAGCTCAAAGGCCTAATCGAGTCGGGGATCGCCGCGCGGCCGCGGCAAGCGCCACCGCTGCGCGGCCTCCTCCTGGTGCTGGTTGAGCTGGAAGAAATTGGCAATCGGGTGACGACGCTGTGTCGTGACCGCCTGACCCCGGCGGGGTAGATCGGGGCGTGGAGTCCTCACCCGCTGGCCCTGGGGTCCTCACCCCCCGCCCCCTCGCCCCGCGGGGCGCGGGGGCGGGCTGCAGGCAGTGCTCGGCCGCGGGCGGATATCGCTCACGCCGGCTCCGGTGGCGGCGACGAAGCGGTGTCGAATGGCGGGCGGCGGGCGGCCACACACGCGCGCAACTGCGCGAGGCCGCGCTGCGCGCCCTCGCGCTGGCGGGCATCCAGAGTCACATCGGCGGCGAACTCGTCCTCGTCGAGGAGGAGCGTCGCGCCGTCGGGTGCCACCCAGAGATCGAGCAGCAGGTCGCGGCAGGCCACCGCTTCAGCCGTGATTGTCGCTGGCTCGGCAATGTTGCAATACCAGCCCTTGAGGGCCCCGGTGGTCCCCGACCGGATTTCAAACACGTTGTACCAGCGGTCGCTGAAGAACCACTCAGTGAAGCGGTCGCCAGTCTCGAAGCGAACGTATCCCAGGTCGAGCGCGGGCCGCGTCCAGCGAGCGAGAACGCGGACGCCGCCGGGCAGCCGTGCCTCTAGCCGGCCTGGGTACGCGAAGGTCTCAGTACCGACCGCGTTCAACTTTCGGATGGTCATTTCGCCCATGGTCCCCTCGCCTCATGCGCGACTCGAATGAAGGCTTCGCCTTTGGTGCCGCTGGGGAGTCCGTTGGAGCGGGTGTCGGTCAGGAGCGGGCGTCCACCGGACGCCCCGATGATGTGGGAGCGATCAGCCGCATTGGGGTATCACCCCGTGACGCGCACCGCTGACGCGCACCGCTGACGCGCAAGGCCAACTGGGCGGACGAGCCGCTAGGGGCGCGCCGGCCGCCGGCCCGCGGGCTGGCAAGTCAACGTTGCCACGGACTCCACTGGGTCGGCCAGCGGGAGAGTATACCAGAAGGTCGTCCCTTTGCCGCGACGTGTGCGCAGGCCCACCTCGCCACCGTGGCGTTCGACGATGGTCCGCGCGATGTGCAGTCCCATCCCGAGGCCAATGCCCGAGCCGCTGCGCACCGTCACGGCGGCTGAACGGTAGAAGCGCTCCCAGATCCGCGATTCCTCGCCGGCGGGCACACCGGGCCCCGCATCGCGGACGGAGACCCGCGCCCGGTCGCCGTCGCGCGCCAGGCGGACGGTCACGGGCTGATCTTCGGCGGAGTACTTGAGTGCGTTGGAGAGGTAATTCGCCAGCACCTGGCCGAGGCGATCGGCATCGCCGATCACGCGCACCGGCGGCTCCGCCGCCAGCTCCAGGGCGATGCGGCGTTCCGGATGCAACTGCCGCTGCTCGTCCACCATTTCCGTGACCAGGGGCGCGAGGTCGCATGGTGCCAGCCTGAGCTCCAATTTTCCCGCTTGAATACGCGACACGTCCACCAGGTCGTTCACCAGCCGGGTGAGGCGGGCCGTTTGCCGGGCCGTGCGATCGATCACGGTGCGCACGGTCTCGAGCGCGGCCTCCAACGCCTCCGGGTCACTGGTGCGGGTGCGGGAGTCATTCAAACGGCGCGCGAGGTACTGCGTGTTCGCCAGGATCGTCGTGAGAGGTGTTTTGAGCTCATGGCTGGCGATGCCCAGAAACTCATTCATGCGCCCATTGGCCGCCAGGAGGGCGCCCTCGCTGGCACGCGCGGCCTCGCGCTCAGAGATCAGCACCGCGGAGCGCTCCTCTTCGGACTGCTTGCGCTCGGTGATATCGGTGAGAAAACCGACCCATTCGCGGACCTGACCGTCATCGTCCACCACCGGCACGCCGCGATCGAGGAAAGCGCGGTACACACCGTCGCGCCGCCGGACTCGAAACTCGACCTCGTAGGGGGCCGCGCCCGAGGCGGCGTCGCGCCAGGCGCGCGCCACACGCTCGCGGTCGTCGGGGTGAACGGCGTCCAGCCAGCCCCAATCGCGCACGGTGTCGCGGGCCTGGCCAGTATATAAGCGCCACATGGGCATGTCGTCCACGAGTCCATCGGCGGGCGTGGTCCAGCCGATGTAGCCGGCGTACGTGATGAGCGCGCGCTCGCGACCCGCGGAGCCGTTGGTCCAGTGCCCGGCGTCGGCTCCGGTCGAGTCGTCCGAGATCGCCAGGGCGGGGGCATCGTCCTCGGCGCGCTGCTGGTCCACAATCACCTCCGGCGGAGCCACGACGCTTTGCCCGGCCGCCTGTCCGCCCGCGCGGGGCCGAGCGGCGTGTACTGGCGCCGGCTTCATTTGGCGCTAATGTGGCGCATTATACACGCAATGCGCATGTGCCGCTGACAGAACGCGAAGGCACTCGGTTCGGTTGCCCATGTGCGATCAGGCGAATTAGGGGTCCCGTGAGCGGCGCGATGACGGCGCGCCGGCAGCGATTGGCCTGAAAGT
>JANWHL010000313.1 GCA_025450405.1 Ktedonobacterales bacterium | reverse complement strand
CCGGGACGCCGGTGACCGGCGCCAGCAGGCCGCCGATCAGGTCTTTCCAGGGAGTGCCGTAGAAGCCGCCGGCGAACGAAAGCACAGCCAGGATCACCATCGGGACGGTCATCACCAGGCCCACCTCGTGGAGTCCCGCCAGTGGCCCGCGCTGTCCGGCCCCCCGCGCGCGCGCGGCTGGCGTCGCCGTGGCGTGCGCGGCCGGCAGGCCCGGCACCAACTCCGCGTGGGCGCCGGCGCCGTGGCCGTCCTGTCCCGCCGTGACCACCCCGCCGCGATAGGTGCCGAGAAAGACGCTGAAGATCATCTTGAAGGTGTAGAAGCCGGTGAGCGCGGCGGTGACGAGCCCGCTGGCATAGAGCAGATACCAACCGATCCCCGTAAAGCCGCCATCTTGTGTGGCGCGCTGCCAGACGGCGCTCAGCACGTCGTCCTTACTCCAGAAGCCGGCGAAGGGCACGATGGCGGCCAGCGCCAGTCCGCCCACGACGAAGGTCCAGAAGGTGACCGGCAGCTTCCCGCGCAGCCCGCCCATCCGGCGCATGTCCTGCTCGCCGCCCAGCGCGTGGATCACCGCGCCGGCCGCCATGAAGAGCAGCGCCTTGAAGTAGGCGTGGGTGGTCAGGTGGAAGATGCCGGTGGTGTAGCCGCCGGCGCCCTCGGCCAGGAACATGTAGCCCAGCTGGCTCATGGTCGAATAGGCCAGCACGCGCTTGATGTCCGTCTGGGCGCAGGCGATGGTGGCCGCGAAAAACGCCGTGAATCCCCCGATGGCCGCCACCGTGTCCAGCGCGCCGGGCGCGCGGTCGAAGAGCGGCGCGCAGCGCGCCACCAGATAGACGCCCGCCGTCACCATCGTGGCGGCGTGGATCAGCGCGCTCACCGGCGTCGGACCCTCCATCGCGTCGGGGAGCCAGACATGCAACGGGAACTGCGCGGACTTGGCCGCCGCCGCCAGGAAGAGCAGCAGCGTCACGGTGATAATCGCGGGCCCGTTGTACACCGGATAGGCGCTGGGGATTGAGGCCGGGAGCGGGGGACAGACGCCCTGGCAGACCGGCTGGAGCAGGATGCCGATGTAGTTGAGGGTGTTGAAGCGCATGAAGAGCAGGAAGATGGCGATCAGCAGCCCGAAATCGCCGATGACGTTCACCACGAAGGCTTTGCGCGCGGCGGCGACGGCCGACGGGCGCGCGTACCAGAAGCCGATCAGCAGGAACGACGCGAGGCCAACACCGGCCCACCCGACGAGCAGGAAGAGGAAGTTATCCGCCGCCACCAGCAGGCACATGGCGAAGATGAAGAGGTTGAGGAAGGAGAAGAAGCGCCAGTAGCCGGGGTCACCCTCCATGTAGCCGATGGAGTAGACGTGGATCAGGAACCCGACACCAGTCACGATCAGCAGCATGACGCCCGAGAGCGGGTCGGCGAGCAGGCCGAAGGGGATCGTGAGCGTCCCCGAGACGGTCCAGTGCCAGAGCTGCGTGTCGTGCAGGCGCGCGGCGGCGGGAGTGGCCAGCAGCGAGGCGAAATCGACACCGGCGAGGACGAAGGCGGCGAAGATCGTCCCGCAGCCGATGAGCGCGATCAGCGGCCGGGGCAGCGCGCGCCCAGCCAGGCCGAGCACGAGAAAGCCCAGCAGCGGCAGAAGCAGGATGTACGGGGTCATATTCAGCATAGCAACACTAGCCCTTGAGCGAGCTCAGCTCGTCCACGTCGATGTCGCGGCGAGCCCGGAAGATCGAGACGATGATCGCGAGCCCGACGACGACCTCGGCCGCCGCGACGGTGAGGACGAGGAAGACGAACATCCAGCCGTCCACCGAGTTGAGGAAGTGCGCGAACGTCATGAACGAGAGGTTCACGGCGTTGAGCATCAGCTCGATGGACATGAACATCACCAGCGGATTGCGGCGCGCGAGCACCCCCACCACCCCGATCGCGAAGAGCAGGGCGCTGACAATCAGGTAGCCGTTGGCGGCCATGGCGGCGACTCTCGTTTCTAGCTCCAGCTCAAGCTTCAGCTCAAGCTTCAGCTCAAGCTTCAGCTCGAGCTACAAGTTTCGCTATGGCTCTAACTCCGGCTGGCGCGGCGCCCCAACACGACGGCGCCGAGCACGGCGACGACGAGCAGGGCGCTGGTGACCTCAAAGGGGAAGCTAAAGCCGTGGAACAGCGCGTAGCCGAAGGCCTCGACGTTCCCGCCGAGGCTGGCGACGTGCTCCGCCAGCCCGTTCCCGGGGTCACCGCCCGCCGCCCGCGCGTCGCGCGCGACGGCGCCGCTGGTCAGCGCGACGATCAGCGACCCGGCGAGGATCACCGCCAGCCCCGTTCCCGCGCCCCACTGCCAGATCTGCCGCCCTGGCGCGGGCGTGCCGGCAGCCTGGGCGTCGGGGGCGAGCATCGTGACGACGAACAGGAAGAGCACCATCACGGCGCCGGCGTAGATCAGCACCTGGATGGTGGCGATGAAGAGGCCGCCGAGCAGCAGGAAGAAGAGCGCCAGACACAACAGGTTGCAGATCAGGCTCAGCATGCTGTAGACGGCGTCGCGGAAGAGCACGACCCCAGCTCCCGAGAGGAGCGTGGCGGCGGCCAGGACGTAGAACGCGATCGTCGTGCCGATCATGCGCCCGTCTCCTCCCGCCCCGGCGGCATCTGCCCCGGCGGGTCCTGCTTCCGCGACGCGCCGCCCGCCTCTTGTTCGCCGACCACTTGTTCGGACACGGCCTCGCGCATGGCGATCCCCGCGATCGGCGCGCCCAGCCGCTCGGCGGCCCGCACATCCTCGGCCCCGGTCTCGCGCCCGATCAGCACCTCCGTCTCCAGCGCGAGGTCGCCCTGGCCCACGGCGGCGGCGGAGGCCTCCTGGCCGTCGAAGAAGCCCTGGCGCGTGGGGACCGGCGTGGCTGTCTCCGCGGGCGGCTCCGGCGTCCAGGCGACGATCGAGCCGATGGTGGCCGTGCCCTCCGGCTCCAGCAGCTGCTCTTTGTGGAAGACCAGGTCTTCGGGGCGGTAGCTGGCGAGCTCGTAGATGTTCTCCAGCGTGATGGCTCCCGTGGGGCAGGCCTGCTCGCAATAGCCGCAGAAGATGCAACGCAGGAGGTTGACATCAAAGACGCGGGCATAGCGCTCGCCGGGGGAGACGCGGTGCTCCTCGGTGTTCTCCTCGGCCTCGATGTAGATGGCGTCGGCGGGACAGGCCCCCGCGCAGAGGAAACAGCCGACGCAGCGCTCCAGACCGTTCTCGTAGCGGTGCAGCACGTGCCGCCCGCGGAAGCGCCGGGGCAGCTCGCGCCGCTCCTCCGGATACGAGACGGTGGTGGGCTTCTTGCCCGCCTGCTTGAGCGTGGTGCCCAGGCCCTTCAGGATCTCCATAGCCATGGTGGGGTCAACTCCTGGGGGGGATGCGGACGTCACCCCCAACCCCTCGCCCACTGGGCGCGGGGAGCACGGTAGGCTCGATACGGACCAGGCGGACCGAATCGGGCAGGGCGACGCCGGACTTCGCGACGGGAACGGCCCGCGTCATACGGCGCCGGCGCATGGCGTAGACGAGTGTGCCGATGAGCATCACCCCCACGCCCCAGAGCAGGCCCACCCACCCCTGGGCGGCGGTGGGCACGAGCGTCACGATGATGGCCGTGGCCACCAGGTTGGCGACCGCGAGCGGCAGCAGCACCTGCCAGCCAAAGCGCATCAGCCGGTCATAGCGGATGCGTGGCAGGGTGGCGCGCAGCCAGATGAAGACGAAGAGGAAGATGAAGACCTTGATCACGTACCAGACGAATGGGACGCCCAGAATGCCGCTGTTCGCGCCGATGGTCCAGCCGCCGAAGTACACCGTGGCCGCCAGCGAGCTGACCGTGATCATGTTGATGTACTCAGACATCTGGTAGAGGCTCCAGCGCAGCCCGCTGAACTCCGTGAGGTAGCCCGCCACCAATTCCTGCTCGGCCTCGGGGAGGTCGAACGGCGCGCGATTGACCTCGGCCACGGCGGCGATGCCATAGAGGACGAAGCCAAGTGGCTGGGCGAGGACGAACCAGATGCCAAGGTGCACCTGCTCGTGGACGATGCCGACCATGCTCAGCGTCCCCGCGAACATGAGCGCGCCCGCCAGCGAGAGGCCGATGCTCACCTCGTAGGAGACCATCTGCGCCGCCGAGCGCAGCGCGCCCAGCAGCGAATAGCGATTGCCCGACGACCACCCGCCCAGCACGATGCCATAGACCGCGAGCGACGAGATCGCCAGGAGGTAGAGCAGGCCGACGTTCAGCGTCCCCGCGACGGAGGGCGCCCATGCCTTGGCGATCGGACCGCTGCCCCAGGTGAGCGTGTCGCCGAGCGGGATGACCGCGAAGGCCGAGAGCGCGACGAAGACCGAGACGCACGGCGCGATCAGAAAGACCAGCAGCCGCGCGCGTGCCGGGACGAACTGCTCCTTGAAGGCCATCTTCAGCGCGTCGGCCAGCGGCTGCAGCAGCCCGAAGGGGCCGACCCGATTGGGGCCGAGGCGCGACTGCATGCGCGCCACCACGCGCCGCTCGACGAGCGTCATGTAGGCGAACGCGGTCAGCAGGGCGAAGATGGCGATCCCACCTTTGACGATGGTCGCCACGATCTGCCAGGCCAGGGTGCTCATCTCCGCTCCGCCTTCCTAGCCCGCCGTCGCCGGCTCAGCCGGCCGCCCCGCCGCGCGCGCGTCGGTCGGCGCGCCACTGGCCCGTAGGTCGCCGATCCGCGTCTCGCGGCCCAGCCGCGGCGTCCCCGCGAGCGCCCCCGCGCTGTCCGGTCCCGCCCCGTTCGCGCTCGCCCCATCTGGGCGTGCCTTGTCAGAGGCCATGGCGGGAACCAGCGGCCAGCGCAGGCCGCTCATGCCCAGTCCGCGTCGGGTCGCTCCGGCGTAGATGGGCACCACCCGGCCGATCTCGGCGAGCACCTCCGCGGGCGTACGAGTGGTCCACCCCAGACCCAGCGCGCGCGCCAGGTCGAGCAGAATCTCCCAATCCGCGCGGGCGCCGGGGAGCGGGATCATCGCGCGGCGCACGTTCTGCACGCAGCGCTCCGTGTTGGTGAAGGTGCCGTCCTTCTCGGTGTAGGCGACGGCCGGCAAGACCACATGCGCCCGGCGCGCCGTCTCCGTCAGGAAGAGGTCCTGCACCACCAGGAACTCGAGGCGATCCAGCGCCGCCGGATCCTCCATCGTGCTGGCGGGGTCCGCGCCCATGACGTAGAGCGCCCGCACCGCGCCGCCCAGCATCGCCGCCGCGTCGTGCCCCGGCTCCGCCGGCAGCCCCGCGACGCCCCACGCCCCCGCCAGCGCCGCGCGAGCCGCGCCGTCCGTGACGGCGCCGTAGCCCGGCAGCGAGTCCGGCAGCAGCCCCATATCGCGCGCGCCCAGCGAGTTAACATCCGCGAAGAGCGGCCCCGCCCCCGCGCCCGGGCGGCCGATCTGATTGGTGGCGAGCGCCAGCGCCAGCACCGTCGCGGCCAGGTCGCCGCCACTGGTCTCGCGTGTGGCCTCTTCGTCATAGAGGATGGTCGCGGCCTTCGAGCCCGCGAGCGCCCGCGCCACCCCGCGCAGCGCCTCCAGGTCGGTCCCCGCCCGCTCGGCAAGGGCGGCGAGATCCTCAGGGGTCCTCACCCCCAAGCCCCCAGTGGGGGACCCCAAGGCCCCAGTGGGGGACCCCAAGCCCCCAGTGGGGGACCCCAAGCCCTCTTCTTGCGAGGACAGGGGAGACGCGGCAGGGTTGCTCGTTGCCCCTCCGCGGCCCTCGGCGCCCTCCGCGCTCTCGGCGGTTAATCCCGCCATCTCCCGCACCAGGGCGAGCAGCGCGCGCGCCACGGAGCCGGTCTCGCCGGCACGGTAGCGGGTCGCGCTCGCGGCCAGCCGGTCCAGCCGATTGGCGTCGGCGCTCAGGATGTGCACCCGCGCGCCGCGGCGAATGGCCTTGCGGATGCGCAGGTCGAGGATCGGCTGGCGGTGGTAGGGATCGGTGCCCAGCAGCACGATGTCCGCCGCGTCGTCGAGCTCGGCGATCGAGCCGGTCCAGACCCACGGGAGGCCCGCGCCGCTGGCATCGGAGCCGCTGGCCGGTGCCGGGAAGACGCCATGCCGGTGGTCCACGTTGTTCGTGCCCAGCCCCGCCCGCAGCAGCTTCTGGAAGAGATACGCCTCCTCATTGGTGGTGTGGGTAGACCCAATGCCGCCGACGGCGGCTGGGCCCGAGACGCGGGCGACCTCGCCGAGCCGCCGCGCCACCAGCGCGATGGCCTCGTCCCAGGTCGCCGGCTCCAGCTTGCCATGGCGGCGGATCAGCGGCGTGCGCAGGCGATCGGGGCTGTTCACCTGGTCGAGGTCCCAGCGGCCGCGGTCGCAGAGCCAGCCGTCGTCAATCGCGTCGTTGGTGCGCGAGTACTGGCGCAGCACCTTGTCCACGCGCACGTCCACCTTGACATTGCAGCCCACGGAGCAGTTCGCGCAGACGCTCGGCGTGCGCCGCAGCTCCCAAGGCCGCGTGACGAAGCGGTAGTTGCGGGCGGTCAGCGCGCCAACCGGACACATCTCCACGACATTGCCGCTGAAGATCGAGTCGAAGGGCGCCTCGGGGTCGGGGCCCACCTCCGTCTTGAAGCCGCGCTGCTTCATGACCAGCCCGTTCTCCATCGCCACGTCCTGGCAGAAGCGGACACAGCGCTGGCAGGCGATGCAGCGCTCGCGGTCGAGCAGGATCGTGTCGCTGACGGGGATCGGCTTGGGGTAGTGGCGCTTGGCGACGTCGAAGCGGCTGTTGCCGGGGCCGTAGCGCAGCGTGAAGTCCTGGAGATCGCACTCGCCGCCCTTGTCGCAGATCGGGCAATCGAGCGGATGGTTGATCAGCAAGAACTCCAGCGTGCCGGCGCGCGCCTTCTTGACCGCGGGCGTGTCGGTGCTGACGGCCATGCCCTCGGTGACGACCGTCGTACAGGCCGTCTGGAGCTTGGGCATCTTCTCCACGGCCACGAAGCACATACGGCAGGCGCCAAGGGGGTCCATCTTGGGATGGTAGCAGTAGATGGGGACCTCGATCCCCAGCTTCTCGGCCGCCATCCAGATGGTGCTGCCCCTGGCGACGCTCACCGAGCGCCCGTCGATGGTCAGCGTGACGAGGTCCGCTTGATCCGCCATATCGCCGCTTTCTCAGTCGTTGTTAGGGAAGTGGCGCACGCACAGAGGGGCGGGCCGCGGCGGCCCACCCCCTTGGAGGTCCCAGCGCATGTCAGTGCCCCGCGCCCACGGCGATGCGCGCGCCCGGCCCAACCAGGCAACGGTGCTCGCGCACGTGGTGGAGGTACTCATCGCGAAAGAGCTTGATGCTGCTGGTGATGCTGGAGGTGGCCGCATCGCCCAGCGGACAGAAGCACTTCCCATTCATGTTATCACAGATATCCAGCAGCAGCGGCACGTCGCTCTCCTTCCCCGCGCCGCGCTCCAGCCGCTCCAGCAGCTCCACCAGCCAGTAGGTGCCCTCGCGGCAGGGGGTGCACTTGCCGCAGGACTCATCGCGGTAGAACTCGGTCATGCGCAGCGTGGCGCCCACGATGCAGGTGTCCTCGTCGAAGACGACGATGCCGCCCGAGCCCAGCATCGAGCCCGCCGCCACCACCGCCTCGAAGTCCAGTGGCGTGTCCACCTGGTCGGCGCCGAGGT
>JANWHL010000312.1 GCA_025450405.1 Ktedonobacterales bacterium | reverse complement strand
GCTGTAGCTGATCGTATAGGCGAAGGACTTGACGCCGGCGTAGCCTTCGTCGAGGATATCGTCCGCCGCCTTCGCCGCCGGACTCTCCGGATTCCCCGTGACCGTGAGGCAATAGGCACCGGCGGCGCGCGCCGACGCCAGCGCGGCGTTGGTGGCCGACGGCTGGCCGCTGTGGCTGAGCACGATCAGCGCGTCGCCCGCGGCCGGACCCGGACGGCAATAGTGCGTCAGCTCGAAGGCCTGCACCGCCTGGGCCTCCACAGCGCCCGCCGACAACTCGCGCAGGAAGGACGCGCCGGCCAGGGCCGCGTGGTACGCCGTGCCACAGCCGGTAAGGTGGATCCGGTGCGCGCGGGCCAGCCGCCCGGCCAGCTGGTCACGGTGGGCGACCTCGGTCGCGTCGGGCTCCAGGGCGCGCGCCAGGGCATCGGGTGTGGCATGCAGCTCTTCGTGCATCCAGTATGGGTGGCCGGTGCGGGTGGGGATCATGGTTCTGTCTTTCTGCTACACTGCCAACTACCGCCTTGTTATCCGGGCATCGGGCGCATGGCAACCATGTGAAGCGCCAGGGGTTCGGATGACCTCCACCATCCAGTCATCCTCCACCGTGGCTCGCGATGTACCTATCGAGGGCGAGTTGAGCTGAGCGCTGAATTTTCTGGCGCATGTAGGGGGTCCAACCGAGAGCCCGCCCACTAACACCCAGGGCCTGCGCGGCCCAGCGCCACAAGTTGAAGCTGTCGTGGTGGACGGCGATCAAGCCCGCCTGAAACTGGAACCGCGCGTCGACGTGGTTGACCACTTTGCGTCCGGTTGCGGAATAGGTGTAACGAGCGTCCCAGTGCGCGGCCCCGCTATCTTCATCGGCGTGAATGTCGCGCACACCGACTTCGAGATCCTGGCTCCGCTCGGCCAGCATCCGCCACATCGCACGTGCGCGTGACCCGTGGAGATCACGAAAGACACTGTCCGAAAATTCGACATCGGGAAGGTAACACGCGTCCATAACGTCAACGTCGCGGCGCGCGAAGGCGGCATAGAAACGGGCGATAAGTTCCTCGTTGGGATGCATCATTTCCCTCGTCATATCTGGTGGGAACATCTCCGCGGCGTGCCTCAACGGACAGCCTTCGACCGAACGTTGTACGCATTAGGCATCATGGTGTACGGCCCAAGTCAACCCCGCCGTGCGCGATTGGCCTCCCGCTTGCGGGCCAGTTGGTGTCTACGGCTCAGCCTTGACGGCCCGTATGTCCGCCTGTATACTGCGGGCATCCGGCCAGCCGGATGGCGGAATCGTGGCTCCGCGAGCGCGGGCCATGTCAGCATCCGCCGCGCCAACCACTGGAGCGATCCCGCCGGCCCCGTCCTCATTCTCGCACTTGTCCACTCAGCGGCTCCTCCGTCTCGCGGAGTCGCCCATCGCCGGGCTCCGGCGCCGTGTCGGCGTGAGTCCGCGGGAGGTTGTCCCCATGTCCGCGCCTGGTCCCGGTCGCGAGGCCCCGACGGCCGTCGCCACTCCCCCCGCCCCGCATCAGGGCGGCCGCATAGCCCGGCGCGCGATCCTGGCCGCCGCGGGCCTCGGCGTCTGCGGTGCTGGCGTGGCCCTGACCCCCATCGCCATCGACAAGGCGAAGCAGTATACCGAAGAGCAGGTCCAGGCCGCCTACCAGGCGGGGATTAACTCGGTCTTGCAGGATCTCGCTAGCCTCGAAGGCATCCCGATCGATGTGGCGATCGCGGCGGCGCAGCTGACCCATGTGGCCGTCCAATACGTCGTCGGCCCGGCCGCCAACCTGCTCGCTACCCTCGGGGTGGGCGCGCTCAACGCCGTCATCGGCGCCCTGGAGTTCGTCCTCAATGGCCTCAAGTTCATTCCAGGCTCGTCGGGAGCGCAGAAGCCCCTGCAGGCGCTGCACGACATGCTCACCACCTGGCGTCTGAACCTGACCCAGCTCCCACAGCAGCTCGAGAACTTCCTCAACTGGGACATCATCAGCGCCGAAACGTACCTCAAGGCCCTGAAGACCAAGATCGAGCAAGGCCAGGCGGCGCCCACCCCGACGCCCAACTCGGGCTACTGACCGAGCAGGCTGTCGCCCCAATCAGCGTGATACAATGGAAGGCCCGCGCGCGAGTTCGCGCGCGGGCCTTCCACGTTCGTGGGGCGGCGTGAGAATGGGCTGATACGCGTCTCGCATCATCTTCTCATCCCCTTCAGCCCACATCCCGTGCCGGCCCACCGGGCGCCACACATCGCCGATCTCTAGGCGGCTCCCCTCCCCATGACGATGGGGAGACGCTGGGGATGAGGACCTCACACTTTGGAAAGGGAGATTGCGGCATGGCGGAGTTTCAAGTCGTCGCACCTTTCCAGCCCACCGGCGACCAGCCGGAGGCCATCACTCAGCTCGTGGAGGGTCTCCAACGCGGCGACCACTACCAGGCGCTGCTCGGCGTCACTGGCTCGGGCAAGACCTTCACCGTCGCCCAGGTCGTCGAACGCGTCCAGAAGCCCACGCTCGTTCTCGCCCCCAACAAAACGCTGGCGGCGCAGCTCTATGCCGAGTTCAAGGAGTTCTTTCCCGAGAACGCCGTTGAGTACTTCGTCAGCTACTACGATTATTACCAGCCCGAGGCCTACATCCCGCGCACCGACACGTACGTCGAGAAGGAGAGCCAGCGGAACGACGAGATCGACAAGCTGCGCCTCTCGGCCACTCGCAGCCTCTTTACGCGGCGCGACGTCCTGATCGTCGCCTCGGTCTCATGCATCTATGGTCTGGGCTCACCCGAGGAGTATGGCGAGGTCGTCCTCACCCTCAAGGTTGGCGAATCGCGCCGCCGCGACCGCATTCTGCGCCACCTGACCGACATCCAGTATGAGCGCAACGACACCAACTTCATCCGCGGCAAGTTCCGTGTCCGTGGCGACGTGTTGGAGATCTTTCCGTCGTACGAAGACCTGGCGGTGCGCGTGGAGTTCTTTGGTGACGAGGTGGAGCGTATCGTCGAGATCGATCCGCTCACCGGCGAGATCCTCGGCACGCGCACCCGGCTGGACATCTATCCCGCCCGCCACTGGGTGGCCACCCAGGAGCGGCTGAACGCCGCCATCCGCGGCATCGAGGAGGAGCTGGCCGAGCAGCTCAAGACCATGGACGCCGAGGGCAAGCTGCTGGAGGCGGCCCGCCTGCGCCAGCGCACCAACTTCGACCTGGAGATGCTGCGCGAGACCGGCGTCTGCTCGGGCATCGAGAACTACTCGCGCCACCTCGCCGGCCGCCCCGCCGGCGACCCGCCCTGGACACTGCTGGACTACATGCCCGACGACTTCCTGCTGGTGGTGGACGAGTCGCACGTGTCGCTTCCCCAGGTCCGCGGCATGTTCAACGGCGACCGCTCGCGCAAGTCCGTGCTGGTGGACTACGGCTTCCGGCTGCCCTCCGCGCTGGACAACCGCCCCCTCACCTTCACCGAGTTCGAGGGGCACATCCGCCAGGCGCTCTTCGTCTCCGCCACACCGGGGCCCTACGAGCGCGAGCACAGCAGCCAGATCGTCGAGCAGGTCATCCGGCCCACAGGTGTCCTCGACCCCACCGTGAGTGTGCGCCCGACTGAGGGCCAGATCGACGACCTGCTGGCGGAGATCCAGGCCCGGACGGCGCGCGGCCAGCGTGTGCTGGTGACGACGCTGACCAAGAAGATGGCCGAGGACCTGGCGGACTACCTCCAGGAGATGGGCATCAAGGTCCACTACCTCCACTCCGAGATCGAGACCCTGGAGCGCGTGGAGATCCTGCGCGACCTGCGCCTGGGCGTCTACGACGTGGTGGTGGGCATCAATCTGCTGCGCGAGGGCCTCGACCTGCCCGAGGTCTCGCTGGTCGCCATTCTCGACGCCGACAAGGAAGGCTTCCTCCGCTCGCAGTCCTCGCTCATTCAGACCATCGGCCGCGCCGCCCGCCATCTGGAGGGCAGCGTGATCATGTATGCCGACCAGACCACCGCCTCCATGCGCACGGCCATCGACGAGACCAACCGCCGCCGTCGCATTCAGGAGGAGTACAACGCGCGGCACAACATCACGCCCGTTGGGATCAAGAAAGAAGTGCGCGCGCTGGCCGACCGCCTCCGTCCCGGTGGGGCCGCCGCGGCCGCTGGCGCCGGGGAGGGCGGGCTCGGAATCGGCGCGATTCCCGCGGACGAGGCCGCCCGGCTCATCAAGGATCTGGAGTCGCAGATGCGCCACGCCGCCAAGGACCTCGAATTCGAGCGGGCGGCCGCCCTGCGCGATCAGATCGTGGAGCTGCGCCGCCATATGGTCGACGCGCTTGACCCCCATCCGGTCGAGCGCTACACTCCCCAACAAAGCTCCCCACGCGCCGGCCGTTCGCGCCGGGCGGCCCGCGGCCGCGAAGGATAGTGCTGATGGATGCGCCCGCCACCGTCACCCACGACGCCTACCTCGAAGTCGAGCGCGACGGCCGCTGGACGGCCCAGATCCTCGACCTGCCGGGTTGTTTCGCCTTCGGCCGCGATGAAGCCGGGGCGCTCGCCGCCCTGACAGCGTCGCTCCCCACCTACTACGCGTGGCTGCGCACCCACGACGACTACATGCCAGACGTGCGCGGCCCGTGGCAGGTGGTGCCGCGCGAGACCCTCAACACGCGGCTGGTCGGCGAGCACGAGGTGAACGCGTTTTTCGCGCCCGATGCTCAGGCCGTTGACGACGAAGAGCTCGATTGGGGCCTGGCGCTGCTCGGCTGGGCCCATGAGGACCTGATGCGCATGGCGCGCGCCCTGCCGGCCGCCGCCTTGGACGTCCCACCGCCGCAGGGCGGCCGGACACTCCGGCAGATCCTCGATCATGTAGGTCAGTCGCAGCTGTGGTTCGTCTCCCGCCTCGACGCGTCACCCGTTCCCACGGCCATTTCGCAGCTGGGCGGCGAGACCGTGGAGCGACTGGATCGCGTCCACAACGCCTGCGAGTCGCGACTCCGCGGCGCGAACGAGGAACAGCGTGCCCGCGTACTCGACCACGAAGGTGAGCGCTGGTCTATGCGTAAGGTCCTGCGCCGGAGCGTCCAGCACACGCGCGAGCACACCGCCGAGGTCCAGCGCCTCATGGGCGGCCGATAGCGCCGGGCGATCTCTCATGATCCTGCCCGCGCATTCGCGTGAGGCGGGTGGACGCGCACCGTCCGGTCGGCATCCGTGTCTGCCAGCCCATTTACCCGAGATTGATGTCTGGGCCTGGGACGATGTCCTCAGCGGTGCGCTTGGCCGGCGTGTGCGGCATCAAGACCAGATAGAGCAGCGCGACGAGCAGGCCAGGCAGCAGCAGCAGGACGCTCCCGATGCCGCCGGCCACCAGGATCGTGACGGCCCATCCCAGCCGGTGGCGCCGCAACGCCGCCAGCGCGCCGACCAGCAGCGAGAGCGCGCAAAAGAACCAGCCAACCACGAACAGTGGCAGCGCCCCCGTGAACTCCAGAACCGGGGTAAAGCTCTGTTGCTCCAGCGCCTGGGTGCTCGCCGGACTGGTGCTCATGGCCACCAGAACAACCGCGCCAACGCAGGCGGCCACCGACAGCAGCAGAAACAACACCCCCCACCAGCGATAGGTTGTCCCGGTCGGCGCGTTCTCCAGCTCGGCGGACGAGAACGGCGGCAGCGCGCCCGCCGAGACGTAGACACCGCTCGCGGGCACCGGAAGCGCACGCCCGGGCGACACGGGCGTGGGCAGCGCGCGCGCGGGTTCCGGGCCGCGCTCGTCCAGGGCGCGCAGTTGGCGGCGCGTGGTCTGGCGGACGCGCCGGGCGTCAACGTACAGGATCAGCCGGTAAATCGGCAGCGCCAGCGATGGCAGCCCGATGCCGGCCGTAAGGAACGTGACGCCGATCGCCTCGGCCAGGTTCAAGAAGAACCGCGTGAGCCGGCGCTTGACCAGCGTGTCCGCCACCCGCAGTCGCGCTTCCAGCAGTCCGCGCAGGTCGGTGCGCACGTCTGGCAGCGTGTGATCGATGGCCCGGGCGGCGTCGGAGGCCGTCAGTGCCTGAGCGGTATCTCCGGCGCGCAGATGGGCCTGAGCCAGGTGCGTGCGCGGCAATGCCCACCCAGGGGCGAGTTGCGTGGCGCGCACGAAGTTCGGGACGGCGCGGGCGAACTGGCCCTCCATCAGATAGACGGCGCCCAGATTGTGCCAGGGGACGGCGAAGCTCGCATCGGAGCGTGTGGCCGCGGTGAACGATGCCATCGCCTCTGAGCGGCGCCCCGCCTGCCAGAACTGTACGCCCTGGTCATTGTGCGCGTTGGCGGCGGCCACGGCGGACGGCTGGGCCGCCGATGGCACGATAAACGCCTGGAAGGTGCTCGCCAGCACTGGTGGCCTCCCGCAAATGGTTGGACGCTCTGCCTTCCATTATGGCTGGGGTCGTCAAGCGGCGCCTGCCGCTCAGTGATTATACCGCGATATGGCTGGGCTCGGCGCGCAGGTGGGCGGGATCGAAGGTCGCGAGCAGTGCGCGCGGCGTCGCGGGCACCGCCGGCGGCCAGAGACCGCAGCTCGCCGCGAGGGCGCCGGTCACCTTGGAGGCACTCAGACTGCGCGCCCTGAGCGCATCCAGGCCGGCGGCCGCTTCGCGCTTCGCCAGGCGCTCGCCGCCGGCGTCCAGCGCCAGCGGCACATGAGCATATTCCGTGGGGCGGGGGTAGCCGAGAGCGTCGTAGAGGGCGAGCTGACGCGCCGTCGAACCGAGGAGGTCGGCGCCGCGCACCACCTGCGTGATGCCCATCAGGGCGTCGTCCACCACCACCGCCAGCTGGTAGGCAATCACGCCGTCACTCCGGCGCACCACAAAGTCGCCCACCGCGTTGACCACCCTCTCGGTGACCGGCCCCGCCACCCCGTCCACGAAGGTGATTGGCGTTCGCGGGGCGCGGAAACGCAGCGCGGGCCGGCGGCCCGCCGCCTCGCGCGCGGCACGTTCACGTGGGGAGAGCCGGCGGCACGTGCCAGGGTAGGGTGGCCCCTCGTCGCCTGGACCCTGCGGAGCGCTTGCGAGCCGGGCCAACTCCGCTCGCGTGCAATAGCAGGGATAGAGCAGACCGTTTGCCCACAGGCGCCCGAGCGTCGCGTCGTAGAGCGCCGCGCGCTGGCTCTGGACGTACGGCCCGAGTGGCCCGCCAATGTCTGGACCCTCGTCCCAGTCGAGCCCGAGCCACCGGAGATCTTCCAGCATCCGCGCGGCCGCCCCAGGGCGCATGCGCGGTAGGTCCAGGTCCTCCAGGCGCAGCACAAACGCGCCACCAGCGGCGCGGGCATAGAGCCAGGCCAGCAGCGCCGTGCGCAGATTGCCCAGATGGAGTGTCCCCGTCGGCGACGGCGCGTAGCGCCCGCGCACGGTCGTCGGGTTCGCTCGCGGTTCCACTTGCTCCTCCCGTTTCATGTTCTACAACGACGCTAGACAACATAGCACCAGCCCGCTATACTACACCCGCCAAGCCCATGCCCGATGCTCGCCGTCCCGGCGGCCGGCCTGGCGCGAGATGGGAGCGCCGCGCGATGGGGAGCGACTGTTGCCCAAATCTCTCGGACCCCGTGCCACTGCTCTTCTGGTGCGCGGTCGCGGGCATCTGCGGGTTGGCGCTCTTGACCGAGGCGGCCGCGCTCTGGATGGCCGCTCCCGCGCCTCGAGCCAATGGTCGACTCTGGATGGCTCGAGCCCTCTTGAGCTGGCGGCCATGGCTGGCGCTGCCGCTGCTGGCGGTGGGCTTCTGGTCGCTCGGGTTGGCGCTGGCGAGCGCGGCGGTGTACTGGACCGTCGGCCAGGACGCGCGCTATGGCCCCGGCGGCGGCGATCCGGGTGTCGCGGGGCACGTCGGCCTGGCGGTGGGCCTCATCTCGCGTCTCGCGGTGCCGACGGTCGTGAGCGCATCCGCGCTGCTGGCGGTGGGTTGGTTGGCGCTTGCTCGTGACGCCGCGCGTCCGAGCATACCCGCCGTGGAGCAGTGACCGCTCGCTGAGCGGCGGCCGCGGCTGTCGGCGATGCGCGGGCATTACGCGAATGTGGGCTCGCGCCCGGGCGAGCCGGAGGCGAGGCGATGGACGCGGCGCTGACGTCGCTGATCGTGGTCGGCGCCACGGCCGGCATCTGCGCGTTGGCACTGGCGGCCGAAGCGCGGGCCCTCGGCGTGGCGGCGCGGCGCGCGGGTTTGGCGCGCTGGCTCGCGACTCCGCCCCTGCTGCTCGCGGCGCTCGCGGGGCTGGAGTCGGTCCTGGCCTGGGCAATCTGGGCCGTGCTCCTCCCCGTCTGGCCGCCCAAGGCAATTGTCTCCATCGCCGCCAGCCCGCGCGCGCCGCTCCCGTGGGAGCTTTCCCTGACGGCCATTCTCGATGTGGCGGTGCCCATAACCCTGGGCGCCACGGCGGTTCTGTTGCTGGCGGGGCTCGCGGCGCTGTTTCTGGCGCCGGAGCCGGCGCGGTCGGAGAAGTCGGGATTGACGGTTTAGCGAGGATGGGGCGCCCCGGCCCGCGCGGGCGGTGCGTCCGAATCGGCGATGATCCGCCACGATCCAGCGGGGAGAGGAGCGCGGGATGCCAGGGATGCGCCCGCATGGCCGATCACCGGCTGGCCCGCCGCGACGAGACACTTACCGTGCGGCGCGTGCCCGGCGGCGCGGCGGAATCGACATCGCGGCGCTCCGCGCCGCCCTGGCGCTCATGGCGCTCGCGTTCGCCGCGCTCGGTATGGCGCAACCCGCGCACGGTGCCGCGCATGGGGAAGCGCATGCTGCCGCGCACCGCGCCGAATATGCTCGCGCTCACGGGGACGCCAGCCTGTATTCCACCGATGTGGCGTTCGCCCCGTCGGTCACCTACGCTCGGGCGCTCCGGCTCGTCACCGATCTGGGGCTGCAGCCGGCCATCGGGTGCGGAACGGCCTGGCAGCCAATGGGCGAGCGAACCACATTCGCCGAGGACCACCATCTGCTGGTCGAACCTGGCTATCTGGTCGCGCCGGACGATTGGTGGGCACGCCTGGCCGCCACACCAGGCGTAACAGCCGTCCAGGACGCCATCCCCACCACCGACCAGACGTTCGATCGTGCCGTGCCAACGGCGGCCGGCTTTTCGCCAGCGGGCGCGCCTGCGTATGGCGCTCCAGTGCCCACCGCCACACCTAACGCGCTAGCATCCGCGTTCCCCGTCACCTATGCCTGCCCCGGCGCGGTCGCTTCGACAAACGCCTCCAGCGCGGTCGTGCCCGCCGGGGCGCCGAACATCGCGCTGCTCGCGCCCACGCGTGTGGTGCCCGGAACGACACAGTCGGGGCTCATGGCCCGTGTCACCTTCGCGCCGTGGATGGGGTATGATGGCGCCCTCGCCACCACGAGCGATGTCGGCGTCGGCCTCGCGGACCCCTGCTATGAGGCGGCGGCGCTCCAGGGCGCGGGGCCAATCTGGCATCCCATGGGCCAGGTCGACGCCTACTCCACCGCCCGGACGCTGATCGTGCAGACCAACAGCCCAATCTCCGCGCGCGATTGGGCGCACAGGCTCTGGGGCACCGCCGCCGTCTTGCGCATCGATACCCATGTGGCCGCCTCGTGTCCGGTCCCACTGGCGGCGGCCTGGCTCGTCCCCGATCTGCCAGACCTCGTCCTGGTCCGGCTCGCCGCGCTCCTGGCGAGTGGTCTGGCGTTGCTCGTGGGAACACTGGCGCTCGGCCGCGCGCTCACGCGACGCTGGCAGGCGCTGCGCTGGCTGGGGGGCGCTGTCCCGCCGGCCCTGAGTGCGCTCGCTCTCGTGCCGCTCGGCGTGGGCGCCTGGACGATCGTCGTCGCGGCGCGCACCCTCACCCTCTACCAAACCCTCACGTGTCCGGCGTGTTGGCCGGCCGACTCCAGCGTGAACCAGGCGCCAGGCCAGGTGGTGCCGGCGCTTGTGGGCGGACTCATCGCCCTGGCGCTCTGCGTCGCGCTGCTGTTCGCCGTCCCACTCGTGGCCGCCTGGGGTGGGGCGGCCCCGCAAAACTCCGGCGTGCTGCCAATGCCGATCCTGCCGCGCTACGGCACGGCCGCGCCGGCCAGCGGCATGGTGCCCGAGGCCATGTGGAACGGCGCCGCACCGCCCGCCCTGCCGAGCGCCGGCCTGGCCCCCGGGAACGCGTTCCGCGACACGCCCCCGCCATCGCCGACAAGTGCTCTCCCGGTCCCGCCTCCGCCGACCGCGGTGGACACACCCTCTCGCGTCGAGGGCGCCAGCGATCAGGATGCTCGGCCATACCCCCCTGACTCCTGAACGTGCGAGCAGTGCGGCAGCGGAGATCGCACACGTCACCATGCCACATGAGCGCCATCCAGGATCCCCAACTGGCGAGCCACCGCGAAGTCGTGGAGACCGTCGACGGTGAGATCCCACATGGGCGCCGCGCCGGGCACCGCGCGGACCGCCGCCACCGTCGCCGTCGTCCCGTCGGCCCGCCGCACTGGCTCGCCAATGTGGAGGGAGCTCGCCGGCAGCCAGCCATGGTCCGCCGTCAGCCAGGGATGGCGCGCCGCCTCGTCAGAGCCGCTAGCCCAGTGTACGGGGGACGCCTGGGGCTTGAGAGCATGCCGCAGTACCACCAAGTCGGGCACGTGGGTCGTAGCACTTCAGTTCAGCACCGGCGATACTCTCAGGTTGGCACCAGGCGTGCCCTTATTCAGCCACACCGCTCCGAGCCGGATAGCGGACGCTCATCGACGAGCACTCTCGCATGGGTAGGCAGCCCTCTACGGGTCCGTTGCCTTCGGGGACGCCTCGCCGTGGGTGATCCGTCGTCCCAGTTGCGCCCGCTGATAGAGTGGCATAGTCAGCGGGTAGAACTCCATGCCGGTAATGCCCGCGTGCACGAGTTGGTCTCCGACATCGTTGCGGATGATCCACTCGCTGTATTTCGACGCACTGAAGAGGGGTGGGGCCGCTTGTAGGCACTCCTCACTCAGGACCACCTCACTGAGCTCCCGCCGCTGGAAAACTGGGTGTATACCATACTTACTCCGTTCCCAGTCGATGGCGTCGGCAATAGTAACCGGTCGCCACACCCAGTACCGATCCGAGAGAGACTCCTCGGTACGCGGATCTACGACTCGGGCTTGATAGGCGATGAACGGTACCTGCTGGCTCGCCAGGACGTCGACGAATCTTTGCGAGCACAGGTCAGCACGGAGATTCGCGATTCCGATGTAATCAAGGCGCGGGCCCTTGGCGTCGAGTCGAATTGGCAGCACAGGCAGCGGCGGGTCGGGACGCTCCCCCGCGATCAGCGCCAGGTTGAATTCCAGGCGCCCGGGAACGTCTTCGGCCTCTGCCAGGAACAATTGGTGGTGGTGCTCAACAGGCAAGTTCGTGAGGATGCTGTAGGCCGACATAATGTCTCCTCCTTTACGTGTATCGCCGAGTGGGCGAACCCGATGCCTACCTCGTGTCTCCACGCCCAAGTTTCGACTGAATCGATCGTGCCGTACTCCGCACCATTGCCAACGCAGGCCCTGCCGGCGCACGCCCTGTCGCTCTACCAATGCGCACGCCTTTGCGCTACTCCAGCGCCGTTCGCCTCAACGGTCCACTTTCGGAGAGTGCCACAGTGGAGGAGGTGTGCGGCTCTATCAGCTGAGTCTACCGACGCCGCCGCGTATCCACTCGAGCGCATTCGATGAGATCGCGCGCATTGCTCCTGCGGCGTTGTCTGGCGTGAATGCGTTGCGCGCTACCAAGTCGCCTAAACTGTCGTCCATCCACGACTTCACCATCGCCGTATACGTGCGGTGAGACCCGTTGTGGAACACCTCTTCGGGAACGGCATGTCGTGCATCGCGAATTAAGGCACCGTTCCAGGCTTCGTCCATGTCAAAGCCGCCTTTCATCGCTGACTGGGCGAGGTCATGGCTCCTGAGCTCACGCGGGATGAGATGGTGAGCTTGCCTGCCATCACCAACCTCGCCACCGAGATTGCCGTCCAGTTCTCGACTGCTTGGATTGCAGTTGTTGTTGTGCACCACATACTCGCCGCCACCGACCGCGAAGGTGTGCACCTGGTCGAGTGTCAGGTCCCACATGGGCGCCATGCCGGGGACCACGCGGACGGCCACGACCATCGCCGGGCCGCCATCCGCTCGCACCACTGGCTCGCCGATCCGCAGCGCCCCAGCGCGTACCCAGCCGTGCTCCGCTGTCAGCCATGGATGATTAGCCGTCGTGTGGATGACCTCGGTGCGTGCCGGGCCAGCGGGCGCGCCCGACGTCAGCGCCGTGAGCGCACGCAGCGGTATCGTCAAGGCCGGCAGCGGCGCGGCCAGCGCCGCCGCGAGCGTGAGCGTGCCTAGCGCCAGGTGCGCTGCCAGGGCCTGCGGGCCGCGCGCCGGTCTCCCGTGGGCGATCGACCGTTCGCTCGCATCATGGCCGGGCGTGGCACTCGCCCGATTGTCGCCACTTCGCAGCGTGACGTCGAGCAAGTCCGTGTCATGGTTGATCCAGACGTGCTCGACCGTCTGCGTCCTCGTTTTCCCCCAGTTGGGGTCGTACGCCACCACCTGGTCCCCGACCTTCAGGCTGGCGATGGGCTTCTCGCCTTTGGGCGTCGCGACCGGCGTGCCCGGCGCAAAGGAGAGCCCGCAGGCCGCCCCGGCGGCCTCTTCCGCTCCGTGCGCCAGGTCGCCCTCAGCATCCTCCGCGGCGTGCCCGAGCGCCCGCGCCGCGTAGCGGCCGCCATACTCCATGACCGCGCCCATGCCCACGCTCGACGCCAGCCCGATGCCCGCCGCCAGCAGCACCCCGTCCCCCAGCGGCTTGTGGGCCAGCGCGTTGGTCAGCACCTGCCCGCCGACCGCCACCCCGGTGTCGACCGCCGCCCGCACCAGCGGCCCGGCCTCCGGCCCCACCAGCCCGCTCACCGCCCCCGAGAGCGCCCCGACCGCCGCGTCCTTGCCGATCTGCCCCCAGTCGCAACAATTGCCCGCGGCGGCTTGCGTCGCCACGTCCATGCCCCCGGCGATGGCCGCCCCGACGACCGCCCCGATGATCATCATGCACAGCGGCCAGCAGTGCCCATCGGCGTCGACGCGGGTGGTGGGGTTGCCCTCGACGTAGGCGTAGCGGCTGCGCCCCCAGACGTCGTTGCCGTTGCCGGGCAGCGTGGTATCGGCGCTGGTGAACGCCCCGGCGAGCGGGTCATAGTAGCGGGAGACGTATTAATCCAGCCCCGTCGCCGCGTCGGCGCGCTGCCCGGTGTAACCAAAGCTCCCCGGCAGGGTTCCGCTGCTGTAGCGCCCGCTGCCGTAGGGGGCGTAGAGCGCCGCCGCCTGGGCGTTGCCGCTGGCGTCCAGCGCGACCGTCGCGCTGCCCAGCTCGTCGGCGCCCAGGTCGCTGACGGCCCCGTTGACCGCCAGCGCCACGCGCCGCGTCCCGGCGTAGTAATAGGTCGTCGTGATCGTCGCCCCGCCGGTGGTGCTGACCTCCTCGAGGTTGCCGATGTAGACCGTGCCGGTCGTCGTGCCGTTGGTTGTGACCTGTTGCTCGACGCGGTCCCCCTGCCCGTCGTCGAGATAGCCCACCGTCGTCGTCGGGCTGTTGGGCGTGTTCTGCCAGCTGACCGGGTAGCCCTCCAGGTTGTAGGCGAGCGGCGCGCCCGTCGGGCTGCCCCCGGCGCAGGTGCTCGCGCTGGTCGGCGCCCGGCAGGTCAGATCGTCCGCCGCGTGGAGGTAGTCGCCGTCTCCGTACATCTATACCCACAGCGGCCCAGTCGTCAGCCGCCCCAGGGCGTTCAAGTGTGCAAGAGCCATAGGGAGCGAAGTTACCGCTCCGCCGACTACAGGGCAAGCAGCCAGGCGCTACCGCCCCTACTATGGCTTCGCGGATGGTTGTCTGGTGGCGGCATACGCCTCGGTGACCGCTTCAAGAGCGATTCTGGCCCGCTGGCCTTTGTCGCGAAACTGCTCATCGGTGAGAAACACCCCGGCGAGCTTAGCGGGATCGAGGCGCTTGCCATCCATAACCTGCTTGGCGCCGCTGAGGACTACGAAGGGAGCATGTTGCTCCACGAACTCCATCATCCGCTCCACTTCCGGCCGGTTTATCGACCGCTCGTGCGCCAAAGCAAGTTTGCCGTTGACGAAGCGGTGCACGCTGGGCAGCGAGAAGGAGAGTGTATCGCTTGGCGCCGCCACATCGGCGTGTCGTCCGCGGAGCCACAGAATGAAACAGGCCAGCGCCAGCATGTTGCCGACCACGACCGCCCAATTGGCGAACAGTCCCGTAACCGGCGTCGTGATCAAACAGCTGGCGTTCGCTCCACAATAGCGTTTCAGCAGCTCAACGTAGACGACCAGGAGGCCCACGCCTGCCAACTCCGCCAAGACGCAGATGCTTCCGACGATTTGCGCCGGCACGCCATGAATGGTTGCCAAAATGACGACTCCGTACCGCAATCGTACGCGCCGGAACCAGAGCCCGTCCACAATGCCCATAGCCGCGAACAGGATGTCCCAAAGCGCCAATGTGAACCCTGCCGCTAACTGCATGAACGTCACCGAGAACACGTCACCAAGCGGGACCATCACACGCCTCCACGACTCAACACACGCTCAATCTGGGTTCTGCGCGCCTCACACCGTCCCGACACATCGTGACCTCATGCTAACACGCCGCAGGACGCGCCACCAAAGGACGCGGAAGGACGCGGCCGGAGCCTTGACGGATAACTACAATCCCGACAGCCAGCCGCCGACGCTACTCGTGACAGCCGAAACGGGATTCGATGGATCGTTCACGTTCGCGAACGAGTCGACAAGCGCATCGCCAACGGCACCACCGAGATATCCGCCAACAGCGCTGCCGACGAACCCGCCTACATAGGCGCCGATGATCGTTCCCGGACCCGGCACCACGGACCCGATTAGGCCCCCTAGGGCCGCGCCGCCCACTGCCCCAATATACGCACCCGCAAGGCTCCCCACGGTTGATGCGGTAGCGCGCGCCGCCGCGAACTTCCACGCGCCACCGGTGTCACCTGGATGCTGCTGCATCCACTC
>JANWHL010000311.1 GCA_025450405.1 Ktedonobacterales bacterium | reverse complement strand
TCGTCGTGGACCTCGAAGCAGCCCGAGACACTGCCGCGCGGCGTCAGGCTGAAGCCCTCGCCGTAGGCACGGCAGAAGCGCTCGGAGAGCGTGTCGATGCGCGCCGACGAGTAGTTCAGCTCGATCCCGCGCGCGTGGGCGATCTCCCAGCACGCGCGGTAGCCGCGGATGAACGCCGCGCTGTCGACATGGAGGTCGGTGGCGTGGCCCCGGCCGATATCGTAGACCGGCTCGATCTGCAGCCGGGCCGGCGCGCAGTGGTCCAGGATGTAGCGGACGGTGTCCGCCATCTGGTCCACCGTCCGCGCGCTCACGGTGACGCGCACGCCGTAGTGGAAGCCCGCCGCGTCGAACGCCTGTAAGGTTACCATGACCTTGGCGCCCGACCCCGCGCCGGAGACCGTTGGGCGGTTCAGGTCGTTCACCTCGGGGGCGCCGTCGAGCGAGACACTGGCGCCCGTGAGGTGCTCGATGATCCACTGCCGCATGCGCGGGGCCAGCACGCCGTTGGTGGCGATGCCGGCGGTCAGCCGGAGGCCGTGCCGCTCGGCCAGCTCGCGGGCGTAGGCGTGGGAGGCCGTGAGCACGGCGTGATTGACGGTGGGCTCGCCGCCGCCGTGATAGTGGACGCCGATCGCGCCCGTCTGGCGCTCCAGGGCGTTCGCCACGATGTAGTCGATGCCGCGTTTGGCGGTCTCCAGCGCCATGCGCGTGGCCGGCAGATCGCCCGCCTGGGCGTAGCAGTAGACGCAGCGCAGGTTGCACTGCGAGGTCATGAAGAGCGTGACCTCGGTGGGCTTGTAGGTCGCGTCGTGGAGGCCGGCCACGGGCCGGTCGCCATCCGCGCCAGTCAACCCGATGGCCTCGAGGAAGCGCGTGAAGGTGGCCTGCTCCTCGGTCGGCGCGGCGATGCGGTCCTCGCGCAGGCGGGCGACGGTGTTGACCGCGGACGCGTTGGCGACGAAGGCCAGGCGGCGCAGCGGCGCGTAGACGATGTAGGCGTCGCCGTAGGGGATGGCGAAAACCTGGGTGACGATGGGCGGCTCCGCGCGGGCGCGGGCCCCGCGACCGACAGTCGAGGCCCGCGCCCGCCGGACGTCGCTCACGCGGATGATGGGGCGATCGAGCGCTGGTGCATGGGCTGGTGCGGTCATGCTGGGTCTCCTTTGGGCGTCGCGGGCGCGCCCCCGGCGCGCGCTCACTCGGTCACCTATCCGGCGACCGGCTATCCGGCGACTGGGATGCACACGCATATTTCATTGCAGGTGCAGTAGCCGCCCCCGCCGTAGCTGATTACGGGGGTCGGGGTCGGCGGCGCCGGTAGCGGTGTTGGATAGGGCGTCGGCGTCAGCAGCGGGTTCGCAACGGGGATCACGGGCAGCGCCGTGATGGAACTCCCGGGGTCGAGCGACACGCTGATCGCGAACACCCAGCCGACGTGGTGTGTGCTGGGCGTCGTGTAGTCGATGAAGAGCCACTCGCCGCCGTCGTCCCGCCCGAGCACTGCGAAGCGCGCCGCGCCGGGCAGCTTGTAGGTGACTTTGTAGCGGAAGTTCGGTCCGGCGTAGACCTTCGTGCCTTGCGGCGGTGCGTTGCCCATCGGCGGCGCCGGCGTGGCGGTCGGCGTCGAGGGCGGTGCGGGGGCGGGCTGGGTCGTGGTGGCTTGCGTCACATCGCAGGCGGCGAGCAGCGCGCCCGTACTCAGGGCTGAGAGCCCCAGGAAGCCGCGGCGGCCCATCGCGACACGCGCGCCTTTGGTGAAGATGCCGCCGACATTCCGCAACTCGATGGCCTCGACCTCGCGCCGACCATCCTCATAGACCCGCGCCAGCTCGAAACTGGGGCGTCCCTTGCGCTCCCCGCTCATCTCGCTCTCCTCCCCACGCCACCGCGGGGCGGCGTGGATGATGACGCCTGACCACGCCGGGTGGGGCCAGGCGGCGTCGGACGATACCGTCGTCCTTGGTGAGCTGGGGCACATGCGAGGTTGACTCGCGAACCTTGACAAGCGCACCGCGGCCATATCAGAAATTGATGAGCCGCATTATATCCTTCTGGCTTGCGATGTCAACCCTTCGGTATCGGATAACCCAAACGGACGATGGGAGTCACAGCATGCGAGTGTGAATCGTGGCACTCAGCGAGCGGTACGGAGACGCGACCCGCGGATGGGACCCGTAGGTGTCCGGCGAGTGGCGCGTAACACCAGGAATTCCTTGAGTTGCTTGACACTCCCGATCGGGCTCGGTATGCTTCGAAGGAGGGCGCGCGCGAGTGAATGGCCCCGGCGCGCGACGGGCTTGACCGAGGCAATCCGACTGAGGCAATCCGACTGAGGCAATCCGACTGAGGCAATCCGACTGAGGCGAGAGGAAGGCAACGTGCCGGCCACCCCATGGGATGAACGGTTCTTCGCGACGACGCGTGGCCGTCTGCTCTGGCACCTACGTCACGGCGAGGCCACCGTGGACGAGCTGGCGCGGGCGCTCGACCTCACCGACAACGGCATCCGCGCGCAGCTGGCGCTGCTCGAACGTGACGGGCTGGTGCGCGAGGATGGGGTCCGGCGGACCGCCAACAGTCGCAAGCCCTCGCAGCTCTATCACCTCGCCCCGGGCGCGGACCGGCTCTTCCCGAAGCCCTACGGGCACGTGCTGGGTGCGCTGCTGGCGGTGCTTGGCGAGCGGCTGAGTCGCGTGGATGTGGAGGCGGCCGTGCGCGAGGTGGGCCGCCGCCTCGCGAGCGAGATTGGCGTCCGGGCGCCAGCCAACATTGGTGCGGCTGATGGCGCACGCGATGGCGATATGCCGGATGGCGGCGACACCCGCGAGCGGCTGACGGCGGCGGTGGAGGGCTTGCACGCGCTGGGCGGCGTAGCCGAGGTGGTCGAGGACGGCGCGGGGCTCTCGATCCACGGCGTGGGCTGCCCGCTGGCCGCCGTGGTTGCCGATCACGCTGAGATCTGCGGACTGACGGAAGCCTTCATCGGCACCATCAGCGGGCTGACGGTGTGCCAGCGATGCGAGCGCGGCCCGTCCCCGCGCTGCCGGTTCGACGTCGTCGCGGGCTAGCGCACGATGGCGCAGCCGAAGGGTTGGGTTTCCGGCGCCCGCACGGGCGAGCCGGCAAAGAGGTCGCGCAGCGCCTCCTCCAGGTCGCTCCGGGTGGCGTTCGCGGGGTCGCGCGTGTCGTCAATGCGGCCCTTGTAGACCAGACGCCGGGCCGCGTCGAGTACGAAGACGTGGGGCGTGCTGATCGCGCCGAAGCGGTCGGCGACAGTGGCATCCGCATCCTTCAGGTAGGGAAAGTTGAAGCGCTTCTCGCGCGCGCGCCGCGCCATCTCGTCCATCGTATCCGGGGGCGAGAGGTATGGATTGTTGGAGTTGATGGCGACGAACCGCGCGCCCGCCCGCTCGTAGCGCTCCTGCAGTGCCACGAGCCGCGCTTCGTTGGCCTTGACGGTCGGACAGCCCGTGCAGATGAAGACCACGATGAGCAGCGGGTGGCGCGCGAACGACGCGAGCGAGTAGCGCGCGCCGTCCACGCCAGGCAGGTCCTGGAAATCGGGCGCGCGCGCGCCCACGATCAGCGTCGCCATCACCGCCCCCGGCCGAACAGGCGGGCGAGACCACCGCGCGCTGGTACGGCCGCGCCGTTGGACCCCGCCGACGCGAAGCGGTCCGGGAACTGGGCGATGATGCCCTCGGCCAGCGTATCGGACACCGTATTGATCTCGGTGAAGATGTCGTCGAACGCCGCGACGTCGTCGTCCCACTTGCCGGTCAGGCGGGCCACGGCCTCATCCTTGGTCAGCTTGAGGTGGACGTTGAGCAGGTCGAGCACGTCGCGCTGGGGCCAATAGGGATTCGCGCCGCTCAGGAGCGTGGCGATCTCGGCGGCGTTCTGCGACCAGAGCTGATCCTGCCGTCCAAATTCGGCATCGTCGCCCGCCTTGGCGGCTTTGAGCAGGTCCACCGCGATCATGATGTGCTGCTTCAGCAGGTCGGTGAGGGCGGTGCCCGCCGCCTGACCGTAGAACGGGACGATGGCGTTGCCGATGTGTTCCTGATTCTTGAGCAAGCGGTTGGCGGCGGTGCCGGCATCCGGTGTGTCGCCCGCGAACGCGACGATGTACTGGCGGGTCCAGATCACGTGGTCGGCCCAGAGGCGCCGCAGGGCCATACGCAGCGAGCATTTCGCGTCGATCGTCTCCATGGCTTGTCCCCTCTCTCGCTAGCACCTCGACGGCGTCCCAGCATCCCAGCGCGCATGGGCTGGCGCCTGACGCATCGAGGCTTCCTCTCGCCCGGCGCGCTCAGCATGGTGCCGGGCGCCCGACCCCACGCGGCGCCCCGAGCGGCGCGCCCTGACCGGTCTTCGGCGTCAGCGCGGTCGGTCAGTTGGCGCGGCCACCTCTGCCGGATGGGGTTCTCTGGATATATACGTGAAGAAGTTTCAGAAGTCAATGATTTCTTGCTGTTCTTTGGGACAGCGCGAGCTGGCCGTTGGCACGGATTCCCCGCTGATGAGCGCAATGGCGCCGCGCTCGCGTCCCTGGCCTAGCGTCCCTGCCCCAGCGGATGCTTGGATGGCGCGCCCGCCTGGCGCGGGTAGAGCGGCAGGCTCGGCCGCTCCTGTGTCACCACGACGAGCACGCGTGCATCGTCCAGCACGTCGGGGATCGTGACCGGGACCGGCGCCTCCATGCGGCCGCCCAACTGGGCCGCGGCGCGGCCACCCGCCGCCAGCTCCGCCGCCAGGTCGCCCTTCTTGGGTGCGATGACCACCCCGCCCTCCCTGGCGAAGGGCTCGCAGTACTCCAGCAGCGTCGGCAGTGGGGCCAGCGCCCGTGCCGTCACCACGTCGTAGTGCCCGCGCTCCTCGCGCTTGTGCGCCAGGTCTTCCGCGCGGCCCTCCAGCGCGTGCGCGCCGCTCAGGTGGAGCGCGCTCGCCACCTCGCGCAGGAAGCGCACCTTTTTGCTCGTGGCCTCCAGCGCCGTGACGCGCCAGCGCGGAAACGCGATCGCCAGCGCCAGGCCAGGGAAGCCCGCGCCGCTGCCAATGTCCAGCACACGCGCCACCTCGCCGCGGAGGGTAGCGGGCACGCCCAACGCCACGCTCAGCGAGTCCAGGAAGTGGCGGATGACGATCTCGCGCGGGTCGGTAATGGCCGTGAGATTGATCCGCGCGTTCCATTCCAGCAGCAGCTCGCGATAGTGGCGGAAGGCCGCCACCTGCTGATCGTCGAGCGCCACGCCCAGCGCCGCCGCCCCGCGCTTCAGCAGATCGTCGAGGTCCTCCGCCGTGTCTGTTGGTCGCTCCGCCATAGTGTCCTCCGATCGTGCCCGTCGCTGCCTCACACTGATCGTGCGATGACCCGCGGCGCACGTTTCAGGATAGCCCATACGCGCGGCGCTGTGTTCGGACGGCGAGCGGCCAACGGACGCACAACCTGAGGCGGCTATTGGCCCACGGGACGCCGAGGGGCGCGGCGCACCCGCGCGGTTTGCTACAATGCCGACCAGAGGGGGGGAAGCCATGAGCGAGACCATCACAGAGTCCGAGGCGGGGAGCGCGATGGGGAACGATGCCCGCGCGCGGGCCGCCGCTGCGCCGTCCGCGGGCCGGGTCGTGTCCAGCGAGCCGGAGCCGGCGCCCACAGTGGTGGCAGCCAATGTGGTGGCGGCCAATGTGGTGGCGGCGCACGTCGGGGCGATGCCCGATACGCGCGACCTCAACTTCTACGCGGCCGACCACTACCTGCGCTTCCAGGTCGCCCGGCGCCTCCCCGCCCATGAACGCGCGCACGGCGAGGCGCTGCTCGACGAGCTAGGCGCCATCCTCGGCGCGCGGGTGGAGGAGCTCGCCGCGGAAGCTGATCGCCAGACGCCAACGCTGCGGACCCACAACCGGCGCGGCGAGCGGGTGGACGAGATTGTCCCCTCGCACGCCTATCGCGAGCTGGAGGCGATCCTCTACGGCCGCTTCGGGCTGGCGGCCATGACGCTGCGCGACAACGTGGCGGGACTCTCGGGCCGCGGCTCGCTCGTGCTCGACGACGCGCTGATCTACCTCGCCGCGCAGGTCGAGTCTGGCCTCTTCTGCCCGCTGAGCATGACCCGCGCCCTCGCCCGCACGCTGGTGAAGTTCGCCCCTCCGGCGATCGTCGCGCGCTACCTGCCCCACCTCACCGCGACCGACATGGCCGGCCTCATGACCGGCGCGATGTTCATGACCGAGAAGCAGGGCGGCTCCGACCTGGGTCTGGTGGCCACCCGTGCCGGCCCCGCGCCCGATGAGCCCGCCGCGCCGGGCGAACCGGGCTGGTGGCGGCTGGACGGCGAGAAGTGGTTCTGCAGCAACGCCGGCGCCGACCTGATCCTGACGCTGGCCCGGCCCGCGGGCGCGCCCGACGGCACGCGCGGCCTCGGCCTCTTCCTGGTCCCGCGCGTGCTGCCCGACGGCCGGCGCAATCCCTACCGCATCGATCGGCTCAAGGACAAGCTGGGGATGCGCTCCTTCGCCAGCGGCGAGGTCACCTTCACCGGCACGCTGGCGCACCAGATCGGCGGCCCCGGTGTGGGCTGGCGCCAGATGACCGAGATGCTCAACATCACCCGGCTGGGCTGCGCCTGCGCCGCCGCCGCCCTCGCCCGCCGCTCCGCGCTGGAGGCCATCACCCACGCCCGCGGGCGGGTCGCCTTTGGCCGCGCGCTGGCCGATCTTCCCCTGATGCGCCTCCAACTGCTCGACCTGCTGCAGGACGCCGAAGCGCTGGCGGCCCTCTTCTTCGAGGGATCGGCACAGCTGCAGGCCGCCGATGCCGGCGACGAGGCCGCGCGCTCGCGCGCCCGTGTGCTCACACCGCTGGCCAAATACCACGCGTCGGACGCGGCGCGCCAGGTGGTGGCCGAGGGCATGGAGGTCCGCGGCGGCAACGCGTACATCGAGGAGTGGCCCAACGCCCGGCTGCTGCGCGATGTGCACGTGCAGGCGATATGGGAGGGCACGGGCAACATTTCGGCGCTGGACGTGCTGCGCGCCGTCGCCCGCGACGACGCCGGGGGCGCGCTGCTTGGCGATCTGCGCGCGCGCGTGCTCGCCACCAGCGACGATGCGATCCTCCCCGCCGCCCGCCTCGCCGACCGCGCGCTGGGAGCCGTCGCGGATCACCTGGGCGACCTGCTGGCGCGCGCCCCCGCCGAGCGCGACCTGCTCGCCCGCCGCTTCACCCGCGACCTGGCGCACGCGGTGATCGCCGCGCTGCTGGTGGAGGACGCCGCCATCCAGGCGGCCTCTGGCGGCGGCTACCGCTGTCTGCTCCAGGCGGCGGGCTACCTGCGCCGTCACGTCTACCCCCCGCGCTGGGCCGCCCCCTACGACGCCGACCGCTCCGCGCTGGATGCCTTCGACGCGCTGGTGGACTGGGACCCCGCGCTGCCCGCCACGGCCGCCGCGCCGCTGCTGCGCGCGCTGGAGTCGGAGGCCGCGGACCTCATCGGCCGGTAAGCCAGGCCGCCTCGTGTGGGCACAGGTTGCCCAACCGGGAAACGCCCGACGCGCCCGCCGACCCCCGACCGCCATCCCCCGTCCACCGGTCCGGCTCCCCACTGCGGGCCGGGGCCCTCCCTCGGACTCCCCTCTCCGCGCGAGGAGAGGGGCCGGGGTCCCCCACTGGGGGCCGGGGGTGAGGACACCCTGACCCTCCCACATTACGGAGCGGTTGGCTCCTCCTTGCTCGCACCGCGCCTCATGTCGGACCAGAGGGCATAGACCAGGGCGGCCGCGAAGGGCACGAGCGCCAGGGTGAGTACGTCGTCGGGCAGCACCGGCGCCACCCCGATGACCACGCGGAGCACGACGAACACGCTGGCGAACGCCGCCAGCGCGAGCGGGATGCCCACCAGCCAGCGCTTGAGAGTGGGCAGTGTGCGCGGCTTGAGTGGACCGACGGCCACCAGGTCATAGGGAGCCCAGTAATGGATCCAGCGCACACGCTCAGGCAGGACGCCGTGCAGCCGGCGCGTGTCGATTCCGGGGAGGAGCCAAACACGTCGGAGCGCCTGGGCGAGGCAGATGAACGTCAGGGGTTTCTCGGCGCCCGGCAGGTCGAATTGGCCCAGCAGCGTGGTCAGCCCCTCGTAGGCGATGACGGTCCCCATGGAGTGCGCGATGACGACGACGCGGTCGCAGCGTTCGTCCCTGAGGAAGGCGGTGACTTCGCGCTCAAAGCGCTGGCGCATGGTGGCGGCGAGCGCGTAATCGCGCATATAGACCTGGGTCGAGGCGATCCAGTGGAGCATGACGTAGCCGCTGAGGGCGGAGAAGCTGGCGATCAGGGCGGAGCGGACAATGCCGATGAACGAGAGGACGCGCAGCACGGAGAGCAGGACGAGCATGGCCATGAGGAGGGGCGTGAAGATGAGCCACTGGACGAGCTTCCAGACGTACTGGATCACGGCGTAGACCGCGAGCAACCCGCGCAGCAGGCCGCGCGGCAGTGGCCGAAGCGCCCGCCCATGCGCGGATGTGGCGGCCTTCTCCTCCGCCATCTTCTCCATAGCGCGCTCGTCGCGGCGAGCGCGGCCCACGGGGACGAGGATATGGCGCACCTGCTCGGCGTACTGAACGCGCGCCCAGCGGATCGTGGTCCCCAGTGGCTGAACGCCGAACGACTGTGCCCACCAGACCTCGCGGAAGGACAGCCGGAGCGGAGCGGAGCGGGCCACTCCAGCCTCCGCCGCGGCGGGGGCTTCCAGCTCGAGCGTGGCACGCGAAGCGGGGGCGTCGGGGTCTTCGTCTTCGGTGAGCTGGGTCCTCAGCCAGACACGCCCCGGCCCGGTGGGGCGTAGCGCCAGGCCCGCCCTCTGGTTGAACCAGAAGGCCAGGGCGTTGACGGCCTCCAGCAGCGTGCTGTTCCGCTTCTCATCGCCCAGGCCGTGGATGATGACTACTCCGATGTAGTGCCGCCCGTCGTCTTGCCGCCCATGCTCGGCGTCTGGGTCGCGTGGGTCCGATGGGTCCTACGCGCCAGCGCGCGCGGAGGTGCCGTAATCGCGCGTGTACATGGCCATAGACGCGCCTCCTCCAACGATCGAGCGTTTGTGGGCGCTGGTGTTGGTTCGTGGGGTGGTGGGGCATGCCTCCCGTGGGCATCCGCGCCGCCGGCCGAGCGCACGGCGTGGTGGTGGCTCAAGCCCAGCGGTTTCCGTGCCAGAACGAGGCGTGATGCGATTGATGTGGGGCGGCTTCATGCGCGGTCCGGGCTATCCGGTCCGGGCTATCCAAGCTATCCGATCGGCTGAGCCGATTGTCACGCTGACGTCAAGCCCACGGGGCAGGCATCCAGCCGAGTGAACGTCGGGCCAGTGAACGTCGGGCCAGTGAACGTCGGGCCAGTGAACGTCGGGCCAGTGAACGTCGGGCCAGATGTGGCGCACTATGCTACAATGGCCGGGAGAGATCCCAACGTATAGCCAGCTACACCGCGATACCCTCCAGCGCGCGGATCGGAGGGGTTGGCCAGAGCGGGCCCGGGAGCATGGCGG
>JANWHL010000310.1 GCA_025450405.1 Ktedonobacterales bacterium | reverse complement strand
GATGAACAGGATGACGGCGGGGACATCGATGATGAGAGATCGGAGTCTACGCATCTCGTACCTACCTTAACCCACGTCTGGAACCGTGTGTGCTGGCGACCAGAGCACCGGTCCGCGCACTCCGCTCGGCGGTTGCCGCGCCACGAGTGCCCTTGCCCGGCGCCGCTCATGCGGCACGGCACTCAGCGCGCGGAGGGCCGGCAAGCATACACCGGAATCAACCGACCGCAAACAGACTCATAGTTTGTACTTGGATGTCGTAGAGATTGCCAACATGACATACCCAGTCAACCGGTGCGGGGCGAGCGGCTGATACGCTGTACCAGACTCTTTCTCTCCACACGGATAATACTACCATGTACGTGCTAACTAGTCAAGCATACTCACGGATAGGCTTTCTAATTAGCATGGACATGTGAGCATAACCCTATGTGTGTCTTGGAATGTAGTACGAATTGCGTGGTATACTGGGGGCAGGTGAACGCCGAGACCGCACTAACCGGTCGAAAGGAGCGAGCGGGCCATGAGCGACTGGACAGACGGGCGAACTGAGGAGCGCACGCGCGGGGGCTTGCCGCGCAAGCCGCTGGTCGCGTGGCGCAAGGCGCGGGGATTGAGCCAGATGAAGCTTGCGGCTGCCATCGGGGTGACGCTGGCCACTATTGCCAATATTGAGCAGGCCCGCAATGAGCCGAGCCTGAGCACGGCGCAGAAGGTTGCGGACGCGCTCGACCTGGACCTCGACCAGATTGTCTGGCCTCTCGCACACGCCGCCACTCCGTACCCGAGCAAGGCGAAGCGGAGCCAGCGCGCCCGCAAGGCCAGCGGGGCTCACGTGGAGGCCCTCCACCGTGGCCCGGAGTACGGAACAACGCGGGCCCTGTCCCACCGATCTGAAGACCTGGGGCAAGGTGAGAAGCACTGAGGCGCGCCCACCCCATGCCTCGCTATCGCCGTTCGCTTCTTATAGCGCCCCTGGATCTCGGCCTGCTAATGCTCCCTCTAGCGGGCGTGCTCGCCACTGGACCGCGGTGGGCCCGACCGGCTGGTCTGGCGTGTGAACGCGCGCATAGTACCATGCATAGTACCATGGTTTGTCGACGCGCCCAGTGCGACTGCGCCGAGATGGTAGACAGGCGCAGCATAATGCTTGTGTGAGATGGCCCGGCCAATTCGGAGAGCGTAGGTTGCTCCTAGCGGCAATGCGCCGCGGGGTTGGCGTGTCGCACCTGGGCCGCTGAGAGGGGCCACATGATGGCGGATGAGCATATGCTCTATGATCTCGTCGTGGTCGGAGCGTCGGTCGGCGGCATCGAGGCCCTCTCGACCCTGGTGGCAACACTGCCAGCCGGATTTCCCCCTCCGATTGTGGTGGCTCAGCACCTCGACCCGACCCGGACCAGCCACCTTTGCGCGATTTTGGATCGGCGCAGCGCACTGCCGGTCCGCACGGTGGCCGATGCCGCGCCCCAGCCGGTAGCCCAGGAGGTCGTGTACGTGGTGCCCGCCGATCGCGACGTGGAGATCACGGATCGCCTGGTGCACCTACGCGCGGATGGCGCGCGGCACCCCAAGCCATCGATCAATCTGTTGCTGAGCAGAGCGGCACAGCCGCACGGCGAGCGACTCATCGCGGTGATTTTGACGGGCACGGACGGGGCGGTGGGCGCCCGCGAGGTGAAGGCGGCCGGCGGCACTTGGTGATGCAGAGTCCGCGCACGGCCGCATTTCCCGCGATGCCCGCCTCCCTAGCGCCTACGACCGTGGATATTGTGGCCGACCTCGAGCGCATTGTCCCGCTGCTGGCCGATCTGCTGAGCGGCGTTTCGCTGTCCAGCCAGCCCGATCAGGCCGACTCCCTGAATGCATTGCTCGAGCAGGTGCGCGCGCGCCGCGAAAACGACTTTACCAACTACAATCGCCCCACGATCTTGCGGCGTCTGCAGCGGCGCCTGGCGGCCACCAGGATGCCCACGCTCACCGACTGCATGCGACATCTGGCGGGGAACGCAGATGAGTATCAGCGGTAAGTGGCCAGCTTATTAGTCAACGTGACTGAGTTCTTTCGGGACACTGAGATGTTCGCGCTGCTGCGCGAGCGGGCGCTGCCCGAACTCATCGCACACGCCCGCGCACAGGCCAACGAGCTGCGGCTTTGGTCGGCGGGGTGCGCCACCGGCGACGAGGCCTATTCGCTGGCCATCCTGGCCGCGGAGGCGCTCGGCGCGGAGCTCGAACAGTTCGCCGTGCAGATCTTTGCCACCGACCTGGATGCTGACGCCGTGGCGTTCGCCCGACGGGGCAACTTTCGCGCGCCCGCGCTCGCCGGCCTCCCGACGAGCTCATCGCCCGCTCGTTCACCAAGCAAGACGGCGACTATGTCGTCAATACGCGGCTGCGTGGCCTGACCATCTTTGGCATGCATGACCTGGGGGCACCGGGGGGCTTTTCCGCGCATTGACCTGGTGCTGTGCCGCAACGCGCTGATCTATTTCACGCCCGACCCGCAGCCGGGGTGCCGCAGCTGTTTGCGTACTCGCCGCGCGACGGCCGCCAGGTAGCCGCCGTCGCGCGGCGAGTTACGCGCGGGTCGTTCCCGCCTTCGGAGCCGTCCCTTACGACTGAACCACGTCGGTTCGACGCCGGCTCGTCACCAGCCGGGCGATCACGACGAACAGCACCGCGCCAATGATGGCTACGACGATTTCGCCGGCGAAGCCATAGCGTCCCATGTCGATCACGAAGCCCGCGGCGAAGTTGGCGACGGCCGCGCCAGCGGCACCAAACAAGAGATCGCCCAAGACGCCAAAGCCCTTGCTGCGCATGAGTTGACCCGTGATCACGCCGACGACAGCGCCCGCGAGAATCCACAGCGCCACATCGTTCAACGTGATGGAGATGGATGCGAGTGTCATACTTTCCTCCGTCCCCCAACGACAGCCGGTCGCTGCCAGTCAGGGGTCTCAACGCCCCGCACGTCAGGGACAAGTTCCCCGGAACCATCGGGGCCGGTGCTCGTGGGAGATCCGCCGGCCGCTCCACGCCGCCCACGCGTGCCCCGGCACGCTCGCGCGCTCTGGAGGCGGCGGTGCTCCCGCGGCGCGGGGGAACAAGATGAACAATCAGTCCACTATGGCGTGAGGCCACAGAAGCAGCGCCAGCGGATCGCGGTTCAACGCCAGACTGGCGGTGATATGTGACCATGCCACCCAGGTCTCAGCATCCCGTATGCCAACTCAGCGATTCCCAGGCAGCACCCTCCCTCGTTGGTCGTCTACCGCATCCGCTAGGGGGCGCCACCAAATGTCCCGCCGCTGGCCAGTCTCGCTGGCAGGGGCGCATTGCGTGATGCCGTGCCTGATGCCAGCGCCAGGTGCCCAACTGCTCAGCGCCCCAACCTTCCGGTCGTCGGCGAGCGCTGGGGGGGGGATTTGAGTTCGCGTACGGCGCGCACCGCGAGATGCCCCAGCGGCCAGCTCAGGCCGTCACGCATCTGAACCGTTCGCGGCGCCACGGCCCGTGGCCGCGTGGTCGGCCGTCGAGCTCGAGCAGGAGGCGCGCGCTATAGTGCACCGTGGCGCGCGCCGTCCTCTCTCATTGCGCAAAGCACCCTTGAGTGAAGGTGGCGATGAAGATAATCTCAAGGTGATCGCGATGACTGGGCCGATCTGAGTGGACGGGTCTCGCCCCGACGGCGCGCAACCGCTCGCCACCGCCGTTGCCAAAGATCGCCGGCGCGTCCGCAACGGCCAATCCACGCGCTTGTACATAAATAATCTAGCTGCGTGAAGCAATAATCTATATCATATAGTTCGTTTACTTGACGTGAGATATGGTATGTGCTACTATTTGTGTAGACCGGTGGCCGATTCAGGAGACCCATTGAGGCGAGCCCGCAACGGCACATGCCCCAGCAAGAATCGAGACCACCATGTATAAGGGAACTCAGTACACCCGCATCGCCATCGTGTCGTTGAAGCCAGGAACCGCGGATGAGTCAGTCCGTCGCGCCGAGACGGGGCTGTTGCCACTCTACCGCGCCCAGCCCGGCTTTGTCGCCTATTCGGTCGCCAAGACCAGTGACAAATCGCTGATCTCCTCGAGCATCTGGCAGCACCGTGAGCAGGCTGAGAAGGCTAGCCAGGTCGGTGAGACCTGGGTGAAGGAACATGCCCGCGACCTGGTCGAATCCATGCAGAATCATGTAGGCGAGCTCGGCTTCTTCAGTTCCTCGGCCGACCTGATCTCCTACTCGACCACTGGCCCCACCCCGCCGCTTGACGCCATGCAGCGTCCTTTGACAGAGCAGGCCAGCAAGAACTAGCCACCACGAGCGCCTCCCCCGACCCGCACGGCGCTACGTACCCACGAGCCCACCGGCATCTGCCGGTGGGCTCACACAGTGCCCGCAGCAGACGCCTATTCCGACTCCCGCGAGCACTCCCCGCGCTGCGCCATGACTGGTAGCTAGTTACGCGGCACCTCCGCCACCGCGAGCTTGCGCGCTGGGTCGGCCGTCGCCCACGCAAGCGCGTCCGCGCCGATCGGAATAGAATGACACACGTCGGTGGTCAATGCGCGCGCCAGCGGGCGGGGCTCCCGTCACGGCGGCGGTCCACCGGTGAGCCAATCCCTCGGCTTCCAGCGGCGCAGCTGCTTGGCGCCCTTGTAAATGAGCCATCCAATCACGACGGCCAGCACCAGGATCACTGCGGCGGCGACGAAGGGCGCCAGCACGGCCAATACGGAGATGACAGCGGTGATGCCGTCCTCGATGAGGCTCACCACCGGATTGCCAATGCCAGCCGTGGTCACCGTGACGGCCGGGCGACTCGCCGCCTTGGCGGTATGCACGGTGAGCGCCAGCACGGCGCCGACGGCCGCCGCCGCCCAGATGTTGCGCTCGCTGAGCGGATTGGCGGTGCCCGCCATGATGATGGCGCCCGAAAGGGGCCGAACGAAGGTGTGGAAAGCGTCGCTCACGTGGACGAGGCCAGGTATCTTATCCACGACGAACTCGCCGAGCACCAGCACCGTCAGCAGAGCTACAAACCACCACGTCCCCAACGCCTGGAACGGCCTGGAGAGCGTGATGAGGTGTTGGCCATTGGCGGTAGGCACGTTGCTGCCGATCGCCACGGCCAGCAAAGGGAAATACGCCCGCAGGCCCGAGGCGGTGCTCAGACCCAGAGCGGTCAACAGTACCGCGAGCGCCTCGCTGCTGAGATCCATGTCTGCCTCCTCACGTGCATGGTCGCGGTCAGCCTCCTGCCGAAGGCATTTCGCCTGGCATGTACTTGCGGAAGATCTGGTTGCGGTTCTTGCCGACAATCCCCGCTGAAACCAGCTTCAGCAGGCTGATGGCAACCACCCCCACGACCAGTCAACCTACGCATCCTCCCGGAGCTCGCCGATCCCAAGCAACTCGCCCACTCCCGGGATGATGTTGAGTTGCCAGGTAATGACCCCGCCCGCGCTGTCCACGCCCAGGGGTGCGGCGATCACCGCGGCGAAAATGGTAGGGAGCTCCACCGGGCGCCCGGGGCTTGCGCGCCCGGTGGATGCGTAGATTGCCCGGGAGGGATCCGGCAAGCGGTAATGTCCGGCAAAGATGCAAGGCCATGGCGAGCGGACCTACGAGTGCACTGATGGGGCGCGGGCCTGGATGAGGGCTGTCCACGCGAGAGTAAATCCGCTCCGCAGAGCTCTTGCCTGCTCCATGCGGGTTGCGCCGGACCCTGCCGGGCTACTGCTGGCTAGTCCTACGCCGGCTGCCGAACAGCAGACGCCCGATGAGCAGCAGGACCACCGCGCCGATGAACGCTACGACCAGGCTGTACAGGTTGAAGCCGGTAACGCCCGCATGGCCAAATAGGCTGTAGATGAACCCACCGAGGAAGGCGCCCACGATGCCGACCACGATATCCCCTACGAGCCCCAGGCCGGTGCCCCGCACGAGCAGACTCGCGAGCAGGCCAGCCACGCCACCAACGACGATCCACACCAGGATAGCGGTGAGATCCATGAGCCTCTCCTCTCAATCATCGCGCGTGCTCGTGTGAGGCGGTTCCCACCCTGAGCACACTCCCACGACCGTCGGAGCCCCTTGGCCCGAGCGGCTCTCCAGCCCCGGCCACTGCACCGGGTGCGCCCTCCTGCTCAGCAATTCCGATGCCTATTCACCGCAGGACAGCCCGCACCTCCGCTCACTCGCCGCGGCACCTGAGCCACTCCAGCGTTACCTGAGACGTTAAGGAGCAGACGGAGCAGGCACGGGCCCACGCTGCGGGCGCCAGCGGGATTCGGCATGAGCGATGCTACTGCGCAAGCGTGATCGTTCGCGTGCCGCGTGCGGCCAGCGCGTGGGAACGAGTCTGCGTCGGAACGGCGATGCCCGGCAAGGAGCACAGAGATGGACAGCGCGACCGTGGGAATACTCGTCGGTGTGGTCGTCCTGGGCCTGCTTGTCGTGGGTGGGGCAGGTACACTGGTAGTCTGGCGTCGCCAGCGCCAGGCCGCTTCCTCCTTGCCGGGTCGTGGGGTGAGTGGACGGCAGCCAAGCCCCGCTCTCGAGCGGACGGCGCCGTTGTGGGGCAGCCACGTAGCGATCCGCCAGTTCGGCTTCCACCCGGAGCACCTCCAGTGCGCCGCTGGAACGACCGTCACCTGGACCAACCACGACGACGTCCAGCACACGGTGACGTTCCGCAATGGCATGGCCGATAGCGGCCTGCTCCCCCACGGGCAGACGTATCAGTATACCTTCAGGTTGCCGGGGACCTTCGAGTATTACTGCACTGTGCATCCCCGTATGGTTGGCACCGTGGTGGTCACCTCGGCCTAGTCCCACGGCGACACTC
>JANWHL010000309.1 GCA_025450405.1 Ktedonobacterales bacterium | reverse complement strand
GGTGCCATCGATCGGTACGAGCGCGAGCCCGTGTACTTGCTTGCCAGCGCCTTCGCGTGGGGCGCTGTGATCGCCATACCCGCGGCATTGCTCGCCGAGCGTCCACTGACCGCCGCCGTGGGAGAGCTGGCGCGCGCTGGCACAGGCGGTGACGTGATCCGTTCCGCCATGCTCGGCCTGAGCGCCGGATTGACTGAAGAGTCCGTCAAAGGCGCGGGGCTGCTCGCCCTCCTGTTGTTGCTGCGCGACGAGTTCGACAACGTCACCGATGGCATTGTCTATGGTGTGCTGATCGGTGCGGGCTTTGCCATGGTGGAGAACTTCGTGTACTTCGCCGGCAGCCCGCGCGGAGACCTGAGTTTTCTCATCCTTGGCCGCGTGGTGTTGGGGTGGCTCGGACACTCCACCTTTACGGCGCTCTTTGGCGCGGGCCTTGGCCTGGCCCGCGAGACACGTGATCGCCGGATCAGGCTGCTCGCGCCGCTGAGCGGCTTCGGCGCGGCTGTACTGCTGCACGCCTTTTTCGACTTCGTAGACTTTCAAGCCGACGCCGCCGTCCACCCCCCACATGTTAGCGAGACGACCGTCTCCGTGGCCATCGTCGCCGTGCTGCTGAACTACATCCCCCTCTTCGCGGCACAGGCGTGGCTCGTGCGCGTGCTCTTGCGCGCGCTGGCACGCGAAGCGGCCATTGTGCGCGAATACCTCGCGTCCGAGGTGCCCGCTGGGGTCGTCACCCCCGATGAGTACGTCGTGCTCCAGAAATCCCGGCTCCGGGCTCGCGTGGAACACCGCTATCTGCTGCGGTGGGGCCCGCGTGCGTACCTGCTCGGCCGTGGGCTCCATCAAACCGAGACCGGACTCGCCTTTCGCAAATGGCACGTGGCGATGGGCGATCGCCCCAAGGCGGTGCCCCGCCAACCCGAGGAAGTCTACCGCGCGCGTATCGCGCATTTGCGCCGCGCACTGATCCGCGTTGTGGCCGTGCCTGCGCCAACCGCCACCGAATCCCCAACGGGAGCCTGACCGTTCGCGCGCCGCGTCCACACGCGGCGCCGCACACACCGTCATCGCGGGCCGAGCTAGTTTATCTCCATGGGCCGATGTCCGTTTTGTTTAACGCACACGTGCTGATCATCCATGGGCTGGCCGCAGAACGGACAGCGCGGCCTGCCCGCGGCGAGGACACCGGCGATGTGGGTACTTAGGCGCGTGGCCTGGTCGCGGCTCATGTGTCCCGCGAATTCCGGATCCACGTTCTCGCGCGCCGTCACCTCGCCAGCGCGCTCCATCAACTCGAGGCGTGCGGCCAGCAGCACGATGTGATCGGCCGCTTCATCATAACCGAGGGTGAGCTGGCCCACCTGGAAATCCAGGTCTGGGTGCTCCGGAAAGTCCGCCGGTGCTCCGGGTGTCGCGGGGCGCTCGGCCATGGCCTCGGGACGGAGCAAGTCCCCCCCCGCAATCTGTGCCAACAATTGATCGAGGGCGAGCGAAAGCTGCTCCAATTGCTGGCGTTCCAGCCAGAGACTGGCGGTCTCGCCGCCGCCGCGAGCAATGAGCCGAAACCGCCGCTGGCCAGGTTGGCCGATGGCCTCCGCGTCCAGCAGATCCACGCGGCCGAAGTTGTGCAGGTCGCGGCTCATGGGCGCGCTCCTCTCTGTATGAACCGTCCCTCAGTGTAGCATTGCTCTGTCGCCGCACGCAAACCCGCCTCGCGGCATCCACGGCGGCGAGCCAGCGACCCTGCCATCGCCGGCCACATGGCGTTTTTTGCTCCGCCCGGCACGTACCGCGCCGCCGTCCCCGACTGCTTTGTCCGCCGCTCAGAGCGCGGGGTGGTCCGTCTGGCCTATGCCCGGCCGCTGAGGACCACACGCACCTCGCTGTCGGCCACGGCGGTCGTGGCGGCGCGCGGCATCTGGTCCACGACGAGACCCGGGAGCCACCCCGGCATTCGCCGCTCCGAGTCCACCACGATTCGCAGGCCCGCGGCGGCGATGCGCTCGCCCGCGTCCACGACCGGGAGCCGCCGGACGTCCGGTACCTCGATCAACACTTCATTCATCTGCGCCGCGAGGACGCGCCGGTTCTCCTGGCGCTGCCGGTTGGCCGCGGCCGCGGCGTCGCGCTCCTTGACGGCGTTGATCCGGCTGAAGATCAGATCTTGCACCGCGAATGGATTGGGGATTGCGCTCATCTCGATATTAGGCAGGCGTCCAGCGGTCTCGACGGTAATGTCTCCGTACCCGAGAATGCGCCCCAGGAGACTCGTGACCTCGACGCGCACATCCTGCACTTTGCTGTACTCGGCCTGTTTCCGGCCTTCGAAGAACACGAACAAGAACCGGTCAATGTCGATGATGCGACTGGATGTGAGCACGAAGATATCGTCAACATAGTTGAGGTAGACCAGCGCCCCGAAAATGATACCGCCCAGCGCCCCCACCAGCGCGATTGGCCAGATCAGCACGTGGAGCGTCAGCGCCATCACCAGAGCGGCCACAACCGATACCACCGTGATGGCCGCCGGTAGCGCCTCGCGGCTCACCAGAATGAACCAGTGTCGCATGATGTAGGCGACGATCACTTCGTCATCGAAGAAGCGCACCATGGACTGGCGCCGGAGCAGCCCGAGGAACGTGCGGCGCGGGATTCCCGCCTGCTGCGGCACGACCACCGGCTTCGCATATTCGTCGAGAACGCGCTTCACGGCTGGGTTGCGCGGTTCAGCGGGAGCGGAGGCTATGCGCGCGCCCGCCTGGTAACCCCGCTCAGCTTCCCGTATTTGGTCCGCCTTCTCGCGCGGATGAGGAACGCCAACGAAACGCAAATCCCCCTGTGTGCCGGCCGTGACGATGACGACATCGCCATAGTCGAACACGTACTCAAACAGATTGGTGCGATCCACCTGAACCTGCTGGATCCGATCAAGGGGTGCCTCTTTGCGACGCGGGTTGATAAACCCTTCGGCATCCATCAGGCGCCGGTCGGTCAAGATGTAGATATCAAAGATCCAGTTGACCAGGTCAACGGCCAGCCACTTCAACACAAAGATGGCGGCGATCACGCCCAGCGCCACCTCGAGCAAAAAGAAACCGGCGGCGATACGCGCGTTCGCCGTGTGCGCCAGCAGCAAGAGCCCGATGGCAATCAGCGGGAGGGCGGCCGGCCACGCCCCAACCAGAAGGAACAGAATGTGCCGCCGCGCCACGAATATCGCCTGTTCGCCGGGTTGCTGGCCGCGAAATGTGATTCCCGTCGCTCCGCGCGCCGCGGGCCGCCCTCGCGGCGTGTATCCTTGCCAGCGTGGCGGCCCGGCGCGACGCCTCGCGGGCGCGCCACGGCGTCGCGCCGCGCCCCCCGCGGGCGCGGCGCCATTGCCGATGGGGCTGGTAGGAGCGTTCGGATCGCCGCCATGAGGCGTCGCGCCACTCATCCGGATATCCTCATTGTGTCATGCCCGATGCCACGCTTGGCGTCGCGCGACGGATCACGCCGCGCCATGGTGCGGACTGGCTCATGCGTCCCGCCACTCAGGGCACGCACGACTCGCTAGTGCTTCCCACCGCCGCCGCCCCCCCCACTACGCCTGCCCAAGAGGGTGAACAACAGGATGGCGATCACCATCACCAGCCCAGCGCCCAGGACGATGGGCAGATAGTACGCCGTCGTGGCGTTGTTGGGGCCGGACAACTGGAGCTGGAACTGTGGCAGGATCGAGTTGCTGAAGTAGTAGGCGATGGCCGTCCCATTGACCAACCCAGGCAGGATGCCCGCCAGGCGGTGCTGCGCGCTGGCCGCTGGTGCCCCGAACCGGTGCCCAACGACATAGCCAAGTCCCATCAGCGTCAGGAACGAGACCACGGCGGAGCTCGCGCCCATCGCGGGATTGGCTTGTCCCGATGGATCGGCCGTACTGACCAGGCCATCCCCAAAAACAAGTACGTGGAACGCGTTGGGCAGGTTGACGAACAAGAACTGCTGAATCAGGTTGTTGCCACTGTTCGAGAGAAACAGGATGGCCGCGAGGACAATCGCCATCGTGATGATCTCACGAACAAACCCCCGCATGAGGCCAACCAGCCCCGCCACAACCAGGATGATAAAGAAGCACTGCGCGGCTCCAATGATCATGGATGCCATCCCCTTTGCGCTCTCGCGAGGACCGCGCGCGGCGCGTCTCTGCGCCCCCGCCCCGCGGAGCGTGCCTGTTGCCCATCTCGTGCCGGCATATCCAAGCGCCCGCCCCACGCCGGGTGCCCGTCCGACAAAGACCGCCGCTCAGGTTTGCAAGATGCGTACCACGCCGGCCGCTTCGGCATGCGTGCAATCTCCAGCTCGATCGTCCGCTAGTGGCGGCCGCGCCCTGGCCCGATAGCTGCTCGCGGTTCGTTCGCGTCATCGGGGCGCGGGCTGACGTCCGGCCGACCGCCAGGCGCGGCGGGCGGGGGTAGCGGCTCGCTCAGGGCCGGGCCAGCCTTCGCGCGTTCCGCGCTTGACGCGCCGCTCTGGGTCGGGTCGCCGCGCCCGAGGAGGCGAGACCACCGCGCCCCCCACCGGGGCGTTTCCTCCGCGTCGGTACGGGACTCCGCACGGGACACCGCGGGTGATGCCGCCATGGTAGCCGCTGGGAAGTCCTCCGGATGCCCCTCACGCCACTCACTCCACAGCGCCACCACCACCGCCTGGATAATGCCCGCCACCGGGGATGCGAAGAGCGCGCCCCAGATGCCGAACAGGTCGGCGCCAACGATCAACGCGAGGATCGCGGCGACGGGATGCAGCCCGAGCACGCGGCCGATGATACGCGGACCGACCACATCGCCTTCAATCACATGGACAAAGATGAAATAGACGAAGACGCCGAGCGCGACCGGCCACCCCTTCGAAAGTGCCACCAGGACGCACGCCGCCCCCGAGATGAAGACGCCAAGAATCGGGATGAACTCGAGGAAAAACGCCAACATCCCCAGCAGCAACGCGAACGGCAGGCCAAAGAAAAACATTCCCGCGCCCACGAGGAGACCGATCAGACTGGCGAGCAACAGCTCACCGCGGACATAGCCGCCAACCGTCCGATCAAGGATTTCCAGCGAGAACACGACTCGCGACCGCTGGCTGATCGGCGTGCGGTTCCGGAGCCAAACGACGAGCCGGGGGCCGTCGATGACTAAGTACACACTGATGACGACGATAAGCACGACATCGAGCAGCGCGTTTGCGACGCCGGTCAAGATGGGTACAGCCTTGCCGGCGACCGTCCCCGCGGCCCCGGCGGCCCAGGCGAGCAGCTGGTTGCGCGCGGCGTCGAGCTGAGTGGTGGTGATGCCGAGCCGGTGGAGCACGCCGACGATCGGCGAGGGATGGGCGCCGCTCGTGGTGAGGAGCCCTGGGAGGTCCTGGGCCAGGGCCGTGAGCTGGGCGACCGCCGTACTGACGACGACGTAGCCCACGCCCCCCAGCAGCGCGAGCGCGACTAAGTAGACGATCGTGATGGCCATCCAGCGCGGGAGCCGGCGGGCAATCATGTCAACCACGGGCGAGAGGACAAATGCCAGAAGCGCACCCATCACCAGCAAAAGCAAGGCGGTGGTGATATGCCCAAGCGCCATGAAGACGATGTAGATAATGATGAGCCAGCTCAGAATCGCCAGCCCAGCTTCACGTGCCCGCACCCATTTCGACACGGTAGTCCCGTCCCCTTCGGCGGCATCTATGCCCCCGGATCACGCGGCCTCCGCCCGGCGGCGGCGCCGCACTGAACCGTGCTATGCCCGCTAGCCCAATATGGCCCTCAGCCCAGGCGCGGAGCGGTCCGCGGGCGATTTCGTGGTATACTGTGAGTGTGCCCGCGCGCCAACCCGCTATGGGCCCCTCGCACCGCGGGCACCGCACCCGATCGGGCGCTTCCCAAACTGACATCGACGCACGGAATGAATAGAGAGGAACAGGGCGAATCCCCTCTCACCCCACCTGTGCACGCCTCATACCACCAGCTCGTGTGCTAACCGCGAGCGTGCGCGCCGGCCCTGTCTACGGCCGTCCTTGCCGGCGGTTGCGGATGGGCCATTCCCCCCGATGATGTGATCGGCGCGCACCTACCCCTCGTCACACGATTCACCAATCCACGAGTAGCTGGCGACACATCAGACACAGGCAGCGAGTACGCGCGACCAGCGGCCCAAACCACCGGGAGGACCTGACAGAGCATGGATCTTGGCATCATCAAGCCCGTAGGCATTGTCGAGCAAATGACCGGCGCCTACCTCGACTACTCAATGAGCGTGATTGTGAGCCGCGCGCTCCCCGACGTGCGCGATGGCCTCAAGCCCGTCCACCGGCGCGTGCTGTTCGGCATGGAGAAAATGGGCTTGCAGTCCACTCGCTCATTCCGTAAATGCGCGGGCATCGTGGGCGAGGTACTCAAGGAATACCACCCCCACGGTGACGCCGCGGTCTACGACACCCTGGTCCGCTTGGCGCAGCCCTGGAACATGCGCTACCAGCTGGTGCTGGGACAGGGCAACTTCGGCAGCGTCGACGACGACCCACCAGCCGCAATGCGCTATACTGAAGCGAAAATGTCAGCAATCGCGGCGGAGTTATTGGCGGACATCGAAAAGGACACCGTCGACTTCATCCCCAACTATGACGGCCACGGCACCGAGCCGACCGTCCTCCCGGCCCGCTTGCCCAACTTGCTGCTCAACGGCGCCGCCGGCATCGCCGTCGGCATGGCCACCAATATTCCTCCCCACAATCTGCGCGAAATCTGCGACGGCACCTCCTACCTGGTGGACCATCCCGAGGCGACCATCGAAGAGCTCAGCCAGATCATCCGCGGACCGGACTTTCCCACCGGCGGCGTGATCCAGGGACGTGAGGGCATCCGCAACGCCTACCTCACCGGCCGCGGACGCATCGTTGTCCGCGCCAAAGCCCACACCGAGGAGACCGAGCGCGGCAAGCTCAGCATCATCGTTACCGAGCTGCCCTACCAGGTCAACAAGGCGGACCTGGTCAAGAAGATCGCCGAGCTCGCGCGCGACAAGAAGGTGGACGGCATCACCGATGTCCGCGACGAGTCCGACCGCCAGGGCATCCGCGTGGTGATCGACCTGCGCCGCGACGCCCGCCACCTCAGTGTGTTGAATCAGCTCTTCAAGTACACCGCCATGCAGTCCACCTTCGGCGCCAACGTGCTCGCGCTGGTGGACCGCCAGCCGCGCGTGCTGAACCTCAAGCAGATCCTCCAGCACTACATTACCTATCGCGAGAGCGTCATCACCCGCCGCACTCAGCACGACCTGGACAAGGCCGAGGCGCGCAAGCACATCCTCGACGGCCTGACCATCGCGCTCGACCACCTCGACGAAGTGATTGACACCATCCGCCGCTCGCAAAACCGCGACACGGCGGCCACCAATCTGCGCGCCAAGTTCAAGCTCTCCGAGGAACAGGCCAAGGCCGTCCTCGATATGCAGCTCGGCCGCCTCGCCGCCCTGGAGCGCCGCAAGATCCAGGAGGAGTTGGTCGAGGTCGCGCGCGCCATCGCCGCGTTGCGGAAAATCCTCGCCAACATTGCCGAGGTTCGCGCGCTGATCAAGCAGGACCTCGCCGAGCTGAAGGAGAAGTACGGCGACCCGCGCCGCACCGAGATCCAGGATGCCGAGGCCGGCGAGTTCACCGAAGAAGATCTCATCCCCAATGATGAGGTCGTCGTCACCTTGACTCAGAACGGCTACATCAAGCGCCTGCCCACCTCCGCGTATCGCGCGCAGCGGCGCGGCGGCAGGGGCTCGCGCGGCATCGCCACCCACGAAGACGACGCCGTGGGCCACCTCCTCGTGGCCCACGCCCACGATTCGCTGCTGTTCTTCACCACGCGCGGGCGCGTCTTTCAGCTCAAGGTCTACGCCCTGCCCGATGTCGGGCGCGCGGCCAAGGGCGAACACATCCGCAACCTGATCAACATCGATCAGGGCGAGTTGGTAACAGCCGTGGTCGGGGTGCCGAAGTTCGTCGCGCGCGACTACATCGTGCTGGCGACGCGGCGCGGCGAGGTCAAGAAGACCAGCCTCGACGAATTCGCCGTCGTCCGCAG
>JANWHL010000308.1 GCA_025450405.1 Ktedonobacterales bacterium | reverse complement strand
CCGGGAGTGCCACCTACACGGCGGACATCGCGCTCCCCGGCATGCTCATCGGGCGCATCCTGCGCTCCCCCCAGGCCCATGCCCGCATCCGCGCGATCGACGCCGCGCGCGCCGAAGCTTTGCCCGGCGTCCACGCCATCTACCATCACTTCAACACCCCCGACCTGGAGGGCCCGCGCGCCGGAAGTCCAATCTTCGCCGCCGAGGTGCTCTACGCCGGCCAGGAGGTCGCGCTCGTGGTGGCCGAGAGCGCCGCCATCGCCGAGGAAGCCATGCGGCTGATCCAGGTGGACTACGAGCCGCTGCCCTTCGTCACCGATCCCGAAGACGCCATCAGGCCCGAGGCCCCGCGTGTCGACACCACCGCCGCCACCAACCTGATCGCCGGCGAGGACGAGCACTGGCCCAAGGTCTACGACCGGGGCGACAGCGCGCGCGGCATGGCCGAGGCCGAGGTGACGGCCACCCTGCGCTTCGAGACCCCGTGCGCGCTCCACAACGCCCTGGAGTCCCACGGCAGCGTGGCGCGTTGGGACGGGCGCACGCTCACCGTCTGGAGCTCGACCCAGGGCATCTTCAGCGTCCGCCAGCGTCTGGCGCAGCGCCTCGGTCTGGCCCAGAACCAGGTGACGGTCATTACTGAGTACATGGGCGGCGGCTTTGGCGCCAAGCTCGGCGCCGGACGCCCCGACATCCTCGCTGGCTACGCCGCCATGCGGCTCGGTCAGCCGGTCCGCTGCATGCTCGACCGGCGCGAGGAAAACCTGGCCACCGGCAACCGCCCGCCCAGCGTCCAGGAGTATCGCCTGGGTGCCAAACGTGACGGCACCCTCACCGCCATCGAGCTGCGCGGGGTCAGCGGCGTCGGCGCCTTCGGGGCCTGGCTCGACACCATCGACGGCCCCGCCAAGGAGCTCTATCTCTGCCCCAATGTCCACGTGGAGATGACCCCTGCCCGCATGAACCTGGGTACCCACGCCTCGTTCCGCGCGCCGGGAGTGGTGGAGGGCATCGCCGGCTTCGAGTCCGCCATGGACGCCCTCGCCCGCGCGCTCGCCATCGATCCGCTGGACCTGCGCCGCCGCAACTTCGCCCCGCGTTACCAGATCATGGACCAGCCCTACGCCGCCTCCCCCCTGCTCGAAGCGTTCACCATCGGGGCCGAGCGCATTGGCTGGGCCGAGCGCGACGATCCCGCGCGGCGCTATCCCCACGGCGCGGACGCGCCCATTCGCCGCGGCATCGGGATGGCGGCGCAGGTCTGGGGCGGCGATGGCGGCCCGCCCGCGCAGGCCGTGGCCCGCCTGCTGCCCGATGGATCGGCGGTGATCGTCACCGGCACCCAGGACATCGGCACGGGCACGCGCACCGTGCTGGCCCAGATCGCGGCCGAAGAGCTCGGCCTGCCGCTGGACCGCGTGCGCGTGGAGCTTGGCAATACTGAGGCGGGCGTCTTTTCCCCAGGCAGCGGCGGCAGCATGACTCTCGCCTCGATGGGTCCCGCCGTGCGCATGGCGGCCGCCGAGGCCAGGCGCCAGCTGCTGGAGATCGCCGGCCAGCTGAGCGAGGCGCCCGCCGACGCGCTGGAGGTGCGCGCGGGCCAGATCTTCGCGCGCGACACCGGCCGTGGGCTCGGCTCGGTGGGCGACTTCCTCGGCCAGCTCGACGGCCACGAGATCACTGGCAGGGGCATGCGCGGTCCCAACCCCGAGGGCGTCACGGTGCGCACGTTCGGCGCGCAGTTCGCCGAGGTTGAGGTGGATATCGAGACGGGCGCCGTGCGGGTAGTGCGGATCGTCGCGGTCCACGATGTCGGGCGCGTCGTCAATCCGCTCACGCTCAGCAGTCAGATCGAAGGCGGCGTCATTCAGGGACTCGGCCTCGCCCTGATGGAACAGCGCATCGTGGACCCGCACCTCGGCCTGGTGCTGAACGCCAACTTTGAGGATTACAAGGTGCCGACCATCCGCGACGTGCCCGAGATCGACATCCACATCTTTGGCCGCGCTGATCCCCGTGCCAACACCATCGGCGCGTTGGGTGCGGGCGAGCCGCCGATCATCCCCACGCCGGGCGCCATCGCCAACGCCGTGGCCCACGCCATTGGGCGCCCCGTCACCGCGCTGCCGCTGACCCCCGCGCGCGTGCTCGGGCTGCTGGCGGAGCCACCGGCCGCGCACGCGCCGCCGCCCAACCAAGGAGAGCACAATCAGGGTGAGCAAGGAGGGCAGCCGCGATGAACGACTTCGAGCATACCAGCGCGGCCTCGGCCGCCGACGCGCTCGCGAAGCTCGGTGGGGCGCCCTCCGCGCTGGGCACGTCCTACCCCGCCGCCCCCGCGCGCTTCATCGCCGGTGGCACCGACCTCATCCCTCTGATGCACGACCACCTGGCCGCCCCCACCCGCCTGATCGACCTCAAGCCCGCGCACGACCTGCGCGGGGTCCGCCTCGCCGCGGATGGCGCGCTGGCGATTGGCGCGCTCACCACGCTGACGGACATCGAGCGCGATCCGGCCGTAGCCGAGCGCGCTCCCATCCTGATCGAAGCGGTGCGCGAGGCCGCCACGCCCCAACTCCGGGCCATGGCAACCATCGGGGGAAACTTGCTCCAGCGCACCCGCTGTTGGTACTTCCGCGGCGAGACGCGCTGCTGGCTGAAGGGCGGCGACACCTGCTACGCCCGCGCTGGCCGGAGCGACCACCACGCCATCCTGGGCACGGACTCCAGCCCCTGCATCGCCGTCCACCCGTCCGACCTCGCCCCCGCCCTCGTCGCGCTGGACGCCCGCGTCGCCATCTCCGGGCCGCGCGGCACGCACGCCGTCCCCGTGGCCGACCTGCTCCAGCCGCCCACCGCCGACCGCCGCGTCGAGCACACTCTCGCCCCCGACGAGCTCATCACCGCCATCGAGATTCCGCCCCAGCCCGCCGGCGCGCGCGGTGTCTACCTCAAGGCCATGGAGCGCGCGGCGTGGTCCTTCGCGTTGGCCAGCGCCGCCGTCCAGCTCGCCCTCCGCGACGGCCGTGTCGACCACATCCGCATCGTCCTCGGCGGTGTCGCCCCCACCCCCTGGCGCGCCGTCGACGCCGAGCGCCTCCTGATCGGCCAGCCACTCACCCCCGCCCTCGCCACCCAGGCCGCCGAGCGCGCACTCGCCAGCGCCTCGCCCTTCGACCACAATGCCTACAAGCTGCCGCTGGCCCGCGCGCTGGTGCGGCGGGCGGTGCTGGGGGCATCGGCCATGGAAAGTGAGGGAGCATAGACAATGGCGCTCACCCTGACGCACATCTGGCTGCTCGTCGAAGACATGCCCCGCGCCCTCGGCTTCTACCGCGACACCCTCGGCCTGGGCATCGCGAGCGATCTCGGCGACTTCGTCGAGCTGAACGCCAACGAGCACGTCCTCCTCTCGCTCTTCACGCGCGCGGCGATGGGTAAGGGCGAGCCGCGTCTGGCCATCGGCCCCGTGAGCGGCCAGCACGCCGTGCTCGCGCTCCAGGTCGAAGCGCTCGACACCTACTGCGACGACCTCCGCGCGAAAGGCATCACGTTCGCCAGCCCTGAGACCAACCACCCCGAGTGGGGCCTGCGCACCGCCTTCCTGCGCGACCCCGACAGCAACCTCCTGTGCCTATACAGCGGGATCCCTGAGTGAGCATCGCCGACTCGCGGGCACCGTGCTGGGTGCCCGCGAGTCGTGCCATGTGCCACACAGGCCGCCCGCCACATCAGTGGGGATTACACGCGGCATTCAATTCCGCATCTCCGCCACACGATCCCCTCGCCATTCGCACCTTGGCGTACCCGTCTTGTCTCACCGCAAAGCCGCTCCAGGCATCGGCGGCTTTCTGGCCATCAGCGTGGCAAGTCGTAAAGGCCCATCTCCTGGTTGAGCCGTGCCAATTCGTCCAATGTCTGCTTGCGTGCCGCGTCCCGCTGTGCCTTGTAGCGCATGAGATCGTCGAAGCCGATGCGCCGCTGTGTGCCAGTCTTCGCGTAGGGGATCGTCCCTTGCTCCAAGATGCTGATGAGATACGGCCGCGAGACGTTGAGGATATCAGCCGCCTCCTGGGTACTGAGTTCACGGGTGATCGCCACCAATGCTCCCGCCTTCCTTCACCCCACCGAGCCCGGGTCGGTGTTTCCGCCGCACACCAGCACGCCGACGCGCTCGCCCGGCTCCGGCCGGTACGCCCCGCTCAGCAGCGCGGCCAGCGCCGTGGCGCCCCCCGGCTCCGCCACGACCCGGAGGTCGTTCCAGAGCGTCCGTTGCGCGTCCCGAATGGCATCGTCCGCGACGAGGACCACCCGATCCACCCAGCGCCGCGCCGCCGCGAACGCCAGCGTCCCCACGCGCGTCGCCCCCAGCGAATCGATGGCCAACCCGCCAACCTCGACATCCACCGGCTCGCCGGCCTCCAGTGCCGCCGCCAGGGTCGGCGCCGCCGCCGGTTCCACCCCGACGACGCGCACCGCCCCCCGGTACCACGACGCGATCCCCCCGATCAGCCCGCCGCCGCCCACCGCCACCAGCACCGTATCCAGCTCGGGCGCCTGCTGCGCCAGCTCCGCGCCCACGGTCCCCTGCCCGGCGATGATCTCCGGCTGATCGTAGGCGTGCACCACCAGCGCGCCTGTCTCGGCCGCCCGTGCCTGGCTGGCCAGCAGTGCCTCCCCATAGTTGGCGCCCACCAGCGACACCTCGGCCCCATAGCCGCGCAGCCGCGCGACCTTCACCAGCGGACACTTCGCCGGAACGAAGATCTCGGCGCGGTGACCCAGGCGCCGTGCCGCGTATGCCACCGCCGCGCCATGGTTGCCACCGGACGCCGCGATCACCCCAACCGCCGGCACCGCGTGGCTCAGAATGCGATTGAACGCCCCGCGCGGCTTGAACGAGCCCGCGTGCTGCAGCTGCTCCAGCTTGAGGACGACGTGCGCGTCGAGATTCCACGCCCCGTCCTCCATGCGCAGCACCGGTGTTGTCCGCACGTATCCCGCGATGCGACGCTCCGCGTCCTCAATCTCGGCCCGCGCACGCTGAGCATCCACTTGCTCATCCATCCCCCGCTCCTCTGGTCCCTGAACAATCCCGGGCGCGCCGCTTGCCCGACCAGCCCCCATCTCCGTCGGGGTACACTCCTTCCTCTCTTTGCGACCTCGGCGACCTCGACGGTTGACCTCTCTCCGCCTCAGTCCTCTCTGTGTTCTCTTAGTGGATTCCCGTCTTCCTCATCGTGCATTCCCGTTCTCACCCCGGCAGCAGCAGAATCTTCCCCAGCGCCTGCCGGCTCTCCAGGAAGCGATGCGCGTCCGCCGCCTCATCCAGCGGAAACTCCCGCGCCACGCGCACATCCAGGCCGCCGCCGGCGATCAGCCCGAAGAGGTCATCCGTCCGCCCGCGCAGCTCCTCCGGCGTGGCGATATAGTGGCCAAGAGTCGGTCGCGTCAGGAAGAGCGAGCCCTTCGCGTTCAGCACCTGCGGATCGAACGGCGGCACGGGT
>JANWHL010000307.1 GCA_025450405.1 Ktedonobacterales bacterium | reverse complement strand
CCTGGGTGGGCACCAGCGCGTGGCCCCCGTCACACCTGGGTGTGATCGCGGCGGCCGCCGTCGGCGTGCTGGCCGCCTATGCCGGTGGGCTCACGGTCCTCGTGCGTGAGGCGGTGCGCGGGCTGCTCACGGCCGCCGGCGATGTCGAGAAAGATGTCAAGGGCGCCGTAGACGTGGCGGAGGGCAAGGGGCGCTAGCGCTGCGTGCCTGGCACGCAAGTCGGCACATGCGATGCGCCCGACCCCATGAACGAAGGCGAATGGCAAGTGGGCGGTGTGCGCCACGGCGACCTTGGCGGCGCCATGTCCCGGTTCGATGGGAGGTAACCGATGTGGCATCCCCGACACGCATCCGCCGGGCGGCAAACCCGACTGTCTACCAGCATCGCGCTCGGGCTCACCTGCCTCGCCACCGCGGCCCTGGTCTATGGTGTGGCACCGCGCGGACACGCACGTGCCGACCAGACGTCGCGGTTCACGCCCCAATCGCGACTGGGGTTTCCGGCCGGCGACGACTGGGAGCCGGCGCTGGCGACGGATCCGGCGGGCCATGTCTACGCGCTGTACAAGCACTACGACGTGAGCGGGCAGACCACGTGCGCCGCCTGCGACCAACATCTGCTCGTCCAAGTCTCGGCGGACAACGGGCAGTCCTGGGGTACACCCGCGCCGATCGATCCAGAGGCGACCAAGGGCGGCCAGTTCGACCCGCAGATCGTCGTGGATCCCGTTGATGGCCGGACCGTCTGGGCCGCGTACCTCCAGAATGGCAAGTCCTCCATCGCGGTGACGCATTCGACCGACTTTGGTCAGACCTGGGCTCCCCCGATCATCGCAGAGAGTCTCCAGCGCAGTATCGACAAGGACGAGCTGGCCGTGCGCGGCGATACCATTGCGGTGGCGTTCAACGCGGCGCAAAAGATCTACGCCTCGACCTCGCGCGACGGCGGGCGGACCTGGACGACGACGCTCATGAACTCGGGATCCACGCAACTGGGGTGGTCGTTGAGCGGCGGCGGCGCCATCGATTCGCGCGGAAACATCTTCTTCGCCTGGGACGGGTACAGCCAGAACGGCGGCGCTAAGGGTCCCGTCAACCTGTTTGTCGCTCAGTCCACCGATGGTGGCCAATCGTGGACCCAGCGGCTGGTGGGGGTGAGCGGCGCGCCATACCCCTGCGACAACTGTGGTTTCGCCTATCTGGGCGCGCAAATGACCCTGCGCGTCGGCAGCGACGACAGCGTGTATCTGCTGTGGAACAGCACGCCGGACCAGACCGACTACGCGCCGGAGCGCATCTGGTTCGCGCGCTCCACTGACCACGGCGCGACGTACTCGGCCCGGATGGATGTATCGCTGGCTCCGGCCGGCGTAGAGCACAGCTTTCCGGCGGTGACGGTGGGCACCACGGCCGGTGACGTGCGGATCAGCTGGATGGATACCCGCACTGGCGCGTGGCAGGTCTACGAACGCGCCAGCGACGGTGGCGGCGCCAGTTGGGGCGCCGAGGTGCGAGTGTCCAGCTTCGTGCCAGGCTATTCCTACTTGACGACCTCGGGCTTCGCGCTTCCCTACGGCGACTATATGTCGCTCAGCGTGGATGCGCGGGGCCGCACGCAAGCGGTGTGGGGCGAGGGTCCCAGCTACCAGGGTCCGGGCAACATCTGGACAGCGTATGGCAGCTAGCGTCTGGTCGGCTTCTGGGGTGCGGGCCGCGGCTTATCGACCCTGGGCCGCGCTCACCCCGCGGCTCGTATGCGCAACACGCGGAATCCTTGTGCCTCGACGACGAACGCGACCCGAATGAGGGTGCTCCCCGCGGTGGCATCGGCGCTCGACCACTGACCGCGTTCGCTGTTGTACAACTCAAGCTGATACTTGTGCGTAGGCTCGACTAAGCCATCGAGCTCGACGGCGCCAACGCTGGTGCGCTCGGCGGTATTGCCGACGCAGACGAACAATTCTCCGGCGCGGCGAAACGCCACACAGCGCAGGGCATCGTTGACGACTTGGATCTTGTCGGTGATGTCCTCATCAAATATCTCTCCGGCCTGGCCCTGCCCAAAGGCGATTGGTCCAGAGGCGAAGAAGCGCAGGCTCACGCCGGCCTGGCGTTCGAGCTCGGCGTGTGTCGCATCGGCGCCGGGGCTAGGCGTGCCAAATCGACCCGCGAAGTACGACAGCTCGGTGCCATGATAAGGTAGCCGGCGCAGACCAACCCACTTCCACTCCAACGGCAGAAGTGGGCTGACCACTGGTGGCAGGGGTGCGGGGCGGACCATCACACCACCCACCCCTTCGATGGCCGCCCAGAGGAAGCGCGGCGCCTCCCAGGGCGAGAGCCGCATGCCGCGGTTGACCAGGGACTCACCGTCGAACCACTCGCTGAACTGTCCGGGCACCGTGTTGTGCAGTTTGGGTGCCCGTGCGTAATGCTGGAAGCTGGCGCGCAGCGCGCGGACCATCCCCCCCGCGTCATAGCGCGCGGCGGCGAAGCCGTACCACCATGTGACGCCTGGCCACACCCCGCCAAGCAGGCCCCAATGGCCAGCGGGATCATAGTCGGGACTCTCCGCCGAGGTGGTACGCAGGCCAGCCTCCGTCCAAAAGTCGTGCACATTGAGGTTGCTGATGATGCGAAAGGCTACGTCCTCCGGCGCGACGCGAAAAATGACTGGAAAGACCTCGTCGGACGTCACATCGGTACGTGGCTCGCCATCCACGTCAATGTTGAGATAGTAGAGGCCATTGTCCGGGTTGATGAGGTGGCGGTTGATGGCGTCGGTAAGCCGCTCCGCCGCGGCGCGGAACTCGCTGGCGTCGTCGTTGCGGCCCAGGTTCTCGGCGAGGTGCCCCGCGGCGCGCAGGGCGGCGGCACACTCCGCGTTCACCTCGGTCACGGCGCCGCTGATGCGGTAGTTGGGGATGATATTGCGCCAGCCAATGATGCCTTGTAGCTCCTCGCCAGTAGCGGTACAAAAGACCAGTCCGCGCTCGTCTTCCTGCGCGATGATATAGCGCGCGGCGCGCGCTACCGAGTCGTAGCACGCTCCAACGCAGTCCCGGTGTCCCGTGGCGCGCCAGTGATGGTTGACGGCGAGGATGAAGAGGGGCGTGTTGTCGTTGATGTTGAGGCCATAATCGTCGGCCTGACCGGTCACGGCATGATAGTACTCGATGATCTTGCCGCTCGGCTCTTGTCGCACCGCGAACGCGCGCAACAAACCGCAGGAGAAGTGCGGCAGAATGTGGTCGCAGCCATAGACAAACCAGAAAGCATCTCGACCCACAACGGCGCTGGACCGCGACGGGTCATTGGTAAACGCGGGACCGGTTGGATAGTCGGCCATCACACGCAACATGTTGACTTTGGCCCACAGAGCCCCTCGGTTGATCGCGGGGTCGGGGGTGAGCACCTCCGCCGGCCGAATGGCGCGCCGGTAATACGCGATCGTCGCATCGCGTGCGCCAGCGGCATCGCGCGACGCATCGAAGTCAGCAAGCGCGGCGGCCTCGCCATGGCGCGAGAATGCGAGGACAAAGGCGAGGTGACATTCTTCGCCCGGGGCAAGGTTGAGGTCAACTTGCAGGGCACCCAGAACGTGCCCCCCCGTGGTGTCCGATTGGTTGCGCAGCGGCGGCATATGGGACACATCGTAGACGAGGCTGGCGTTAGTCGTGGTTTCATATGCGCTGACGGGGACCGTGGCGCCGAAGACGCGCGTCCACTCCGGATGGCTCGCGTTGGCCGCCACCAGCGCGTGGCGGGCGGGATCGAAGCGCGCCCGTATATCCGGCGCGGTATCACCACGCAGCTGGGCGAAGCCATAGACACGAACGGCGCGTGACTCCCGCGCGTGGTTTGAGACCTCCACCAGCAGGTAGACCGCCGCGGGGTCACCGGCGCGCTCGCCCGTGGCGACATGGCGTGTGCCGCGCGGGACGAACACCGTCTCGCGTACCCGGAGCTCGCCCGGCAGCGGAAAGCGGTGGCGGACGTACGCCGCGTGCAGGTCGAGCATGCCAGGGTGCTCGGCGCGCAACTGGACGAAACCGCCGTCGTTCGGGCTTACGCGGTCGCCCATGAGATCCAGGCGGCAGCCGAGACCACTGTATCGCACGAGGAGCGCGCCGGCGATGTTCTGACCAAGGTCCGAGCTGAAGACCGCGTTGACCGCGCCCCGACTCTTGGTGGTGATCCAGCAATGGCCATTGCCCAGGCTGGGTCCCATGGACAGGCCATCGCCCGGTAGATGGTAGACGGGCAGTTGCTCGGTGCTGTCGACGTCGTGGCTCACCGCCGGCGAGGCCGCGCGCCACGCCCGCTCGGTCTCACGCGCCCCCTGGCCGCCGTCGCCGCCCATACCCGCGTCATCCATCGGTCCCTGGCCCCCCGAGCTCATACTGAATCTCCCTCCATGGCATCCCGCGAGAGCGGCGGCGCGACTTACCGCGCCCGGCCAGCTCGCTCGCGCGCCAGGGTCAACGTGATGCTCACAAGGATGAGCGCGATGAACACCGCAGCGGCGATGACGTTCTTGCTGGCACTCGCCAGGTACGCTTCGATGAGCCAGACGGCGACGAAGGCGACCACGACAATCGACAGAATAATGGCGTCCCCAGAGAAGAAATTGAATGTGGCCTTGAGGAAACCAAGAACCGACGCCATCTCACGCCTCTCTATCTATCGTAACTCGATATGGGTGGCCCGTCAGTGTGCCAGCGTCTCGCCAGCCGACGCCCGCGGCTGCCCGTGTGCCGTTCGCGGCGCGCGCTCATGGCGTGGCCGCTCAATGTGGTTCGCTCGCGGCCAGGGTCCCTGGCGCCTGGTGTGTACCGGCCGGGCGCAGCCAGGCGATCAGGATACCTGACGCCACCAGATAGCCCGCGACGAGTATCACGAGGAAGAGGTCACCTGACCACCACTGGATACCAAGACCTTCGCCACCCCAGAACGTGCCAAATGACGTGAGCATGATGCCGACGACGAACTTGAGGGTGTTCTCCGGCACACGCTGCAGCGGGGCCCGAATGATGCCCCCAGCGGCGACGACCACGAGAAACGCTGCTGCCGCGCCGATGACGGCGGACCCAATCGAGTTGCCCTTGCCCGTCGGGCCAGTGCTGGTCCCGGTGCCAAACGTGATAACGATGAACGCGACCTCGAGGCCCTCCAGCAGGACACTCTTGAAGGACGTGACCACGCCAAACGGATCAATCTTGGCGGTCGGGCCCTCGCCACGAGCACGGAGCGCGGCTTGTTCCTCTTCGTAGATCGCCTCTTCGTCGTGCATGGCCTTGAGGCCGGCGTATCGCAAAATGGCCTTTTTGAGCCACTTGAGACCAAAGAGCACCAGGAGAACGCCAACCACCACGCGCAACACCGCGATCGGGACAAACACGACCACGGCCGTGCCCAGCACGCCGACGATGATCGCAAGCGCGCCAGCGGCGAGCGCCGCGCCAAGCAGTGAGCTACGCCAGTTGATGGTGACGCCGATGACAAGGACGATCGTGAATGCCTCGACGAACTCCACCGTCGAGGCGAGAAAAGAGGCCGTCACGACGGCCCAATCAGCACCCATGTTGCGCGTCTCCTCCGAGGCACGTT
>JANWHL010000306.1 GCA_025450405.1 Ktedonobacterales bacterium | reverse complement strand
GCAACCCCGTCGTCAACCCTGGGTTCGAGACGGGGACGTTCAGCGGGTGGACGACCGGTGGGCAGGCGACCTCGATCAGCGCCACGGCCCACTCCGGCAGTCACTCGGGCCAGGCCGGCTCGAGCTCACCCACCAACGGCGACAGCACCATCGCCCAGACCTTCACCATCCCCACCGGGGCCACCACGCTGGGGTTCTGGTATCGAGTGGTGTGTCCGGATACGGTGACGTATGACTGGGCGACGGTCACCCTCAAGGACAACACGACCGGGACGACCACGACGGTGCTGGCCAAGACCTGCACCAACACTGGGTCGTGGGTCCACGTGTCCACGAGTGTGACGGCGGGCCACTCGGTGACGTTGACCCTGATCAGTCATGACGACAATTACGCCACCGATCCAACGTACACCCTGTATGACGATGTCGCGGTCAGCTAGCGCGACCGCGCGACGGAGGACGTAGCCTGTAGCGCATCGCCGCGCGTGAGGCGCGCGGCATCAGGCGGGGCCGGGTGTGGGGAGCGATCCCCGCGCTCGGCCCCGTCGCGTCTGGGAGGCCCGCTCGCCATGAGGGCAAATATGGAATCATGCTCAATTTGGCTGATCGCTTCCGCATCGTCGAGGCGTTCGGTGTATGCCCAATGTCACCAATTACGTCGGGGCGTCCGGTGGACGCCCGGTTCTGTGGACGTCTGGCTCTGTGGACGTCTGGCGGCACCAACGTGGCAGCCTTCTTTCGCGGCGCGTATCAGACGCAAGTGGGCTTGGCCTCTAGCTCCAGTGAGATCTTCAGGGCGATGGCCTGATCGGGCAGGTCGTCTTGCAAGAGGTAGGAGCCGTATTCCTGGTCGGCGGTGTAGATTTGGGCCTTGGTAGTCCCACTGAGCGCGGTGATGTAGACACTGGAGCCCGAAAATGCGTGGCCGGCGACGGTGATGTTGGTTGAGGTCATGGCGCGAATGCAGCGCCAGCCGTCGCGCGCGAGTTGATCATGGTAATAGGCGGTCAGCGCGGTCTGTGTCGTGCCGGGAATGGCGTAATACCAGTTCTGGATATGGAGTTGGAGGTAGTCTTCGCGCCGCACCAGGCGCGCGTGCGCTGGCACGCCGACGCGCGGGGGAAGCTGCTGGTCGAAGCTCGCGGGCGCGGTGGTCCTGCCCAGGAAGAACGCGCCAGTCGCGATCAGCGCCAGGAACAGGAGTGCCACACCGAAGGAGGGCGAACGGACGCCCCACCGCGCGAGTGCGCGCAACTTCTCGGATACGCCGCGAGCCGTGGCGCCGGCTGCGACGCAGTGCGTGTCTGAACTGGTCATGTCTCCTTCTCCCCAGCCACTTGAAGAGCTGACGATATTCAGTGTATGCTCGTTATGCTCAGCCGTGTGGGCGGTCCGCAAGCGATCCGCCGCGACGCGGGCGGGCGCCGTGGCATCCAGCCCGCGGTTGGTGGGGGACGGCACGGTGGTGCCGCCCGGCGTTCGATGGCCCGATCATCGATCGGACCGATCTTCAATGAGGAAGGTATACATCGTCCATGCGTTCCATCAAACGTCCGCTGCTGCTCGCGGTGAGCAGCTCCGTCATTCTCGCGATCCTCGTGGCCGCATTCTTCGTTCGCTTTGGCAGCTCGCACGCATCGCCCGGCGCCCAGGGCACGATCTAGCATCTGAGCTACGCGGGCATCGGCTCGCTCGCCGTCGCCGGCAGCTCCGCCACATCGGCGACGGGGCCGGCCAACCTCGAGTATGTGACCGACAACGCGGTCGATGTCCAGGTTCCGCATACTGGCAACGGGGCGATCCGCGTCCCGGCCGCTGATGTCCCACAGCCTGGCACGAGCGCGGTGGCGTCCAGCAACCCGGGCTTCTCCGGCTTCATCGGACTATCGCACGCCGACCAGCGGCTCGCCGGCACGGGCAGTTACGTCAACACGCAGTTCAGCCTCGAGCCGCCGGATCAGGCGCTGTGCGTCGGCAACGGCTTCGTCGTCGAGAGCATCAACACGGCCATCCGGGTTTTCGACACGCACGGCAACGCGCTCACGCAGCCGGCCGCCATCAATCAGTTCTTCGGCCTCATCCCCGAGATCAATCGCACCACCGGCGTCGCCGGCGACTTCACCAGCGACCCGAAGTGCTACTACGACAGCGCGAACAAGGGGCACTGGTTCCTCACGGTCCTGCGCGAGGACACCGCCGGCCGGACCGAGGTCATGATCGCGGTCAGCAAGAGCAACGATCCGCGCGGCATGTGGAACTTCTACAGCATCGACACAACGGACGACGGCCAGAACGGCACCCCGAGCAACCCCAACTGCCCGTGCCTGGGTGACCAGCCGCTCATCGGGGCCGACGCCAACGGCTTCTACGTCAGTACCAACGAATTCCCATTCTCCGGTGGATTCAATGGTGCCCAGGTCTCCGCCATGAACAAGGCCGCGCTCGAGTCGGGGAGCCTGCCGGCGGTGGTTCACATCAACGCCGGTGCCATGCCGACGCCGGACGCGGGCGGTATTTGGTACTCGATCCAGCCGGCGACCACGCCGCCCGGCGGCGCCTTCGCGAGCAACACTGAGTACTTCCTCAGCGCGCTCCAGTTCGGCCCGTCTCCGCTTGACAATCGCATCGCCGTCTGGGCGCTCACCGGGACCAGCACGCTGGGCAACAAGACGCCGAGCGTCAACCTGACCGATGCCGTCCTCGATAGCGAGGTCTACGGCCAGCCACCGGCCTCCGCGCAGCAGAGCGGCCCGACGCCGCTTGGCTCGTCCTTGAAGCAGGAGAAGCTCGAGTTCCTCGCCAGCAATGATGACCGTATGAACCAAGTGGTCTACGCCAACGGCATGCTGTTCTCGGGCGTGAACACGGTAGTCGCCTCCAACGGCGCCACGCGGTCGGCCGTCGCGTACTTCATCGTCACGCCGTCGGACTCTGGCGGCCAGGTGGCCGGCACAATGACCAATCAGGGCTACATCGCCCTGCAATCCGACGACGTGCTGTTCCCGTCGATCGGCGTGAACGCCAGTGGTCAGGGCATCATCGGCTTCACGATCGCCGGTCCGGACTACTATCCGAGCACCGGATACGCCCCCATCGACGCCACCCACGGCGCCGGGGCGGTACACATCGCCGGCGCGGGCCAACTGCCCGAGGACGGCTTCACGGGGTATAACGCCTTCGGCGGCTCCGACCGCGTCTCTCGGTGGGGGGACTACTCCGCCGCCGTGGCCGATAGTGATGGTACGATCTGGCTGGCGGCCGAGTACATTCCGAACGCGCCGCGCACGCTGCTCGCCAACTGGGGCACGTTCGTCTCCCAGGTCCAGCCGTAACGTCCGCGCCGCCGTGGCGCTCGCTCAAGGGCCGGATCCCTTCGGGGTTCCGGCTCTCGGCGTTCAGGCCGTGCGGGCTTCGCAAGTGCGGCCCCCGAAGCGCGGCCCTGGGCGGCTTACCATCCAGGGCCGCCAGGGCACTCGCGCCACGAGCGTCGTCACGAGCGTCGCGCGGTAATGCGCACCCGGTCCATGCGTCGGCACCCCTGATGTGCCCAATCGGGGGATCGTTACACCCAATCCGCGACGGGCGTTGTACCCTGTGGGTGCGGCTCGTGCGGCTCGTGACGGCCCGTCGTTCCCTGAGCCATCCACCGCTGGCTCCGCCAGCTTGGGCCTGTTCGTCCGCGGCCGCACCGCCCGTTGGAACGATGGACCGTGCGCGAGTTAGCCGGGGTGCCGTCCGCTCTGCCGCGCCCCGAAACGCCCCGGAGGACCGAAAGCGATGATTAGCGGCCTGCTCCGCGACAACTGGATCCTGTTCGAAGACATCAACGGGAACGCCGGCCACCATGGGCTGCTCGACCACGTCATGATCTTCGGCGCGCAGGACGTGGTCTTTTTGCTGCCCCTGCCGCTGCTGGCGCTCTGGGTCGCGGCGGCGCGGTGGTCGCCCTGGCGCGGCGCGGCGGCGGACCATCCATGGCTGGCGTATGACCGGGCGCTGGGCCAGCGCATCGTCGTGCTCACGTGTCTGGGAGTGGTGTTCGCGGTGGCGCTCAACTACATCATCAGCCATCTGATTATGGAACCGCGGCCGTTCATCTCGCATCCCACCGTCGATCACCTGCTGATCGCGCACGCGGCGGATAACTCCTTCCCCAGTGACCACACGGCGGTGGTGAGCGCCGTGGCCACCGCGCTTGGCTTATACTTCCTCTTCGTCGCCAGCTCGGCGCTGAGCCTGGGACGCGCGACTGATCCGGGGACGAGCGTCGCGCTGAAGGTGCGGCGCGGCTTCGCTCCCGAGCTGCTCTTCGCAGGGACCCTGTTCGCGCTGGCGCTAATCGCGGTGGCCTGGGTGGGCCTGGGCCGCGTCTACACGGGGGTCCACTATCCCCTCGACATCGCGGGCGGCGCGCTGGATGGTCTGGTGGGCGGGCTAATCGCCGTGGCGCTGCGTCCGCTGGCGGAGCCTGTGCTGGCGCCGGCGATCCGGTTGGCGGAGCGCCTGCACCTGGCGTGAGATGGCCAACCCGCGCACAGGAGGGCGGAGTTCGCCGGGTGTCCCGTGCGCGGGTCGGTTGCGATGGGTGTGGGATGAGCGTGGTGATCAAGGGCCGACGACCGGGAGATCGGACGCGCGGACGAGATCAGCGAAGGCGCGCACATCGTCGTCCATCAGGTGACGGACACGGTCGCGCGCGGCGGCGACATCGTCGGTGAGGCGGGCGAAGAGCTCGCGCGCGCCCTGGGTGGGGCCGTCGTCGGACTCGTCGATGAGCTGGCTGAGGGTGACGAGCTTCTCGCGGAGCCACGCGCGGCCCTGGCGGGGCGTGTCGGCTTCCAGATTCACCAGGCTCTCCTCGGCGGCTTTGAGGTGCTCTTTGAGCCTGGCGGCCGCCTCGCGCAATTGGTCGTGGCCGCTGGCCGTCTTCGCGCGCTCCTCCCAGGCGTCCACCTGCTTGCGCACGCGGCGGATGTCGTTGGCCGCGCTAATCACCTCGCTCAGTCGGTCGCGAATAGCCAGCTTCATGGTGAACTGGTCCTTGAGCGCGTCCGCGGAGATGGTGAGGCGCGGATCTTCGAGGATGGTGAAACCCTCTGTAAGGGTCTGGTCGCCGGCGCTGAGCTGGACCTGGTAGCTGCCCGGCAGGGCGCGGGGCGCGGTCCCGGCCATCGCCTCCTGCTCGTACGGGTCGCTGGTGGTCCCATTCTGGAGCTTGGTGGGCCGCTCGTAGCGCATGTCCCACACGATCCGGTTGGCGCCGGCCGCGGCGGGCGGGCGCGGCGGCTCCTCGGCATCGCCGGCCAGCGTGCGAATGGTGTTGCCCTCGGCGTCCAAAATGCGGATGGTGACCGTGCCCTCGGGCTTCTCCTTCAGCCAGTAGTGGATGATGACGCCAGCGGGCGGATTCGTGCCGGCGTCGAGGAGTGCCTCGGTCTTGGCGCCGCTGGCGGCCTCGGTCGGCCGGTAGGTCACGGTGACGGGGCCGGTGATCTTGTAGTCCAGGTAGCCGGGTACGCGCTCGCTGGTGCCGTGGCCATAGCGGCGGATGCGGACCGTGTCGCGCGGGCGGAAGAGCTTGGCCGCCGCGTCGGCCGTGGCGTCGTCCATCTGATAGAGGGGCGTCAGGTCGTCGAGGATCCAGAACGAGCGGCCGTGGGTCGCGGCGACCAGATCCGTGCCCTTGATCACGAGGTCGTGGATCGGCGCGACGGGTAGGTTCGACGTGAAGGGCAGCCAGTGGGCGCCGTCGTCGTGCGAGACGTAGAGGCCGGTCTCGGTCCCGGCGTAGAGCAGGCCGGGGCGGTTGGGGTCGGCGCGGATCACGCGGGTGAATTCGTGGTCGGGGATTCCCGTGGTGATGCGCGTCCAGGTGTCACCGTAGTTGGTGGACTTATAGAGATACGGCCGGAGGTCGTCGTGCTTGTAGCGCGTCGCGGCGACGTATGCGGTGGCGGCGTCGTGGGGTGACGGCTCGATCACGCTGATGAGCGCCCACTCCGGCAGGTCCGGTGGTGTGACGGTCTTCCAGGTCCGGCCGGCATCGCGCGAGAGGTGGACTGCGCCGTCGTCGCTCCCCGCCCAGAAGACACCCCGCTCGTGCGGCGACTCGCGGAAGGCGAAGATGGTGCAATAGACCTCGGCGCCGCTGTTGTCGGCGGTGATCGGCCCGCCGGATGGCTGGGTGCGCTCGGGATCGTTGCGGGTCAGGTCCGGGCTGATGGTCTCCCAGGTGGCGCCGTCGTCGGTGGAGCGGTGGACGTAGTTCGAGCAGACGTAGAGCGTGTCGGGGTCGTGCGGCGAGACCCCGAGGGGAAAGGTCCACTGGAAGCGGTACTTCATGTCGGCGGCGCCAGCCGCCCCGCCGTAGGCCTCGGGCCAGACGGTGATGTTGCGCCTCTGCCCGGTCTCGGGGTTCCATGCGATCAGCCGCCCGTGGCCAGGCCCGGTGCCGATGGCCCCGCCGAAGACGCGATGCGGCGGCTTGGGGCTGACGGCGATGTAGCCGCTCTCGCCGCCACCCGGCTCGACGTAGCTCTTCCAGCTAATCGCGCCGTCGACATCGAGGCTGGGGACGCGCATCGCCCAGTTATCCTGCTGGGAGCCGTAGACGTTGTAGGGCACCTGGTCGTCAGTGGTGACGTGGTAGAACTGCGCCGTCGGCTGGTTGAGGACGCTGGACCACGAGCGGCCGCCGTCATAGGTGACGTAGGCGCCGCCGTCGTCGCCCTGGATCATGCGGTCGGGTTGGCGCGGGTCGATCCAGAGGTCGTGGTTGTCGCCGTGGGGGGTGGGCACGGCGAAGAAGGTCTTGCCGCCGTCAATGGACTTCCAGGCGCGGACGTTCAGCACGAAGACGGTGTCGGGGTCGCTGGGGTGGGCATAGACATGCATGTAGTACCACGGCCGGCGCCGCAGGTTGATCTCGGTGCAGGTGCGCTCCCAGGTTTCGCCCCAGTCGTCGGAGCGATAGAGCCCACCGGCGTCCTTCCCCTCCTCGTCCAACGCCTCGACGAGCGCCCAGACGCGACCCGGCCGCGCCGGCGAGACGGCCACGCCGATCTTGCCGAGCAGGCCCTTGGGTAGCCCCTTGCGCCGGGAGATGTCGGTCCAGGTCCACGTGTCACCGCCGCTGCTGGAGAGCCAGAGGCCGGAGTGCTCGCCGCCGCTGTGGAGGGCGTGTGGGTGGCGCTGGGCTTGCCAGATGGTGGCGAAGATGAAGTCGGGATGGTGGGGGTCCATGGCGAGATCGGCGGCGCCGGCTTGTGCGCTCTTGTAGAGCACGCGCTCCCAGTTGTGGCCGCCGTCGGTGGTCTTGAAGACGCCGCGCTCCTCGTTCGGCCCCCAGGCGTGGCCAAGCGCCGCCACCCAGGCGATGTCGGGGTTCTTCGGGTGGATCAGGATGTCGCCGATGTGGCGGGTGTCGCGCAGGCCCAGGTTGCGCCAGGTGCGGCCGCCGTCCGTGGATTTGTAGACCCCGTCGCCGTGGGAGACATTGCCGCGGATGGTGGACTCGCCGGTCCCGGCGTAGATCACGTTCGGGTCAGAGTCAGAGATAGCCAGCGCGCCGACGGCGGCCGTGGTGAAATGGCCATCGGAGACGTTCTCCCAGAGGGCGCCGCCGCTGGTGGTCTTCCAGACCCCGCCGGCACAGCCGCCGCAGTAGAACGTGCCGGGCTCGGTGGGGTGGCCGGCCACGGCCACCACGCGTCCGCCCCGGTGCGGCCCGATGCAGCGCCACTCCAGCGACTCGAAGAGCTTGCTATCCACGGCGTCTCTCCCCCTATGGCGACCTATGGCGACGGCATCCACGCGCCGACGGCCCGTGCCCGACCTGTGCCCACGCGGGCGCAATCGTGCGTGATTATACGCCGCGCGTCGTGGTGCGTGCGACGCGTGCCATACGCGGTGGGTGTGGTGGGGGACATACGTGGTGGAGTGGGTCCCCGTATAAGGCCGATTGCGGCCAGCCGCCAGCGAGACGCGTGAAAATGGCGGCACGCCCACGGGCGCGGGCAGTGGTCGGGGGAGCATGCGGAATTGAAGTTCCGCGTCTAATCCAGTGCGTCGGGCGAGTTGTGGGGGGCGGCGGACTATTTTCGAGGGAAGCCCCAGGACGGCGCGCCGTCAGCGATGGGCCCGAAAAGTGCCTGGAGGTGGCCAGCAGCGGCGTAACCATAGGGCTATTTTCGGGAGAAGACCGTTTCGAGGGTGGCAAGCTGCGCCTGGCCTTGCTTGCGCATGGTGGCCAAGTAGCCTCTTAGGCAGGCGAATCTGGGAATCGGACCATGTGCGGATGCCCGCCTCGAGCGTCGTGAGCAGATCCAATTGAGGCGCCTTGCGGCGCAAGCCGGAAATGACACCACCTTCGAAGTTCTCGTCCGTCAGAAATCGAGGGCTCTCAGTCATGGTGTCGGTGATCCAGCTGTTGTATCAGTCGCCGCCTCGTCCGAGGACGGTGAAAGCGGATCCATCCCAAGGCGCTTGCGCATGTTCGTGTAGAACTCGGGATTCGCCGCTTCGGACTCGGCGCGGCCAATGCGCTCTAACTCGTCGAGCTCGTCCAAATACGCGTCCACTTCCGCCTGGTGGTCCAGGTAATAGGCGATGGTCCCATAGATCGCCGCCAGCCGCACGGTCGGGAAACCCTCGTGGATAGACTGTGATGTCTCACCGCCCCGCCAGGACAAGACAATAGAGTCCAGCGTCATACGGGTGTCGCCGATGTACACATTTCCGCCCCGTGGGAGCACATATTCATTGCCCGCGATCCCGATCACGGTCAGCCTCCCTCGGCTCGAAGCGCCATCCTCGGAACGGCATCAGTTCACATGTAATCGTCCTCTGTACCACGCGGGCGAGCGTGTCAATGGCGGTCGTAGTTCGTCACAGGGGCAGGTACCGCAGCCGATCATACCACTCGTCCGGCGTGCTCGCGCCGCTGACCAGGTGCAACTCCTCGATGGTCTGGCCAATAGGCAGGCTTTGCGGGACGAGCAGCAGACCAGGGCTGTGTTGCCCGCTCGCGAGATACGCGCCAAAATGGCTTGGCATCGTGCTCAGATCATGAGAGAGCAAGATGCGCCCCAATTCGGCCGCGTGCGCCAACACGCGCGGATCCGGCAACCCAATCGTGCCCTCCTCGGCGGCGCTCAAAATGTCGATGTCCGGCTGCCGTCGAAGCCCAGCGATAATGGCGCCGCGGAAATCCTCGTCCGCTTGGAATCGAATCACGCCGCTCATGCGGTTGGCGACCCGAGGACACTTTCCTCGGGGGTGCCATTGGTTGGTTCAGATGCCGCGCCTACTTCGCGGCCCGCTTGACGTTGGGCAAGGCGCGCGCGCATCCTCGCATAGAAGGCGGGATCGGCGGCCTCAGCCTCGTCACGCCCAGCGCGCCATAACGTGTCAAGTTCTTCCAGGTATATGTCTACCTCAGCTTGGTGGTCCAGGTAGTACGCGATTGTCCCGTAGATCGCCGCCAAGCGCACGGTGGGAAATTCGTCGTGAATGGCGCCCGGCGTCTCTCCATTTCGCCAGAGGATGACAATCGACGCGAGGGTCACGCGGGTGTCGCCGATGTACACATTCCCGTCCCGCGGCCGCACATATTCATTGCCGGCGATCGTGCTCTTCATGGCGCCCTCCTCTCTAAGTGCTCTCTGGATGTTCCCCGCCGTCCACGCGCATTCTACCACACCCGGCGAGCGGCTCTCGCTGCCTTACGCCGCGGCCGCCATCCTTCCGCGCCTATAATGTCCGGGGCGCTGAAGGAAGCGCCTCACGCGAGGGGAGATCCCGTCATGCTCGCCAAGGCGCCCGGCCTCGGGCCGGAGTACGGGGCGCAGTTCCAGGACAGCGCCATCGCCGCCGCGTAT
>JANWHL010000305.1 GCA_025450405.1 Ktedonobacterales bacterium | reverse complement strand
TGATCCAACAGCAAGTGGGCAGTAGATACCGGGCGACTGACGCACGGATTACCAGGGCGTCCCCTGGCGGAGAAGGCCGAAAGCGGTGGAACGACGCGCAGCTGACGTTGATGGCATGTCGCCAGGCGTGGACGGTGACGCTGGGTGGTATCTCTACGGGATCACCCTCGGTGGGACGAACCCCGTCGCCCACGGCGCGCTCGCTCGCGGCGTGTTTGGCGGCGGGCCGATCGAGCTGGCGCGGACCGGCGATCTGGCGGCCGTCGTCCAGCGCGTGCCGCTCGCGGCAATCGACGCCGCAACCGCGGACCAGGTCGTGGGCTGGCTGGAGGAGATGGCGCGCCGCCATCACGACGTGATCGCCGCCATCCATCGGGAGCGCGCGATCCTGCCGGCCAAGTTCGGCTCGATATACGCCACGATCGACGACCTGACTCAGGCGCTGGTGGACCAGCACGATGCGCTGCGCGGCCAGCTCGAACGCGTGGCCGGGCATGACGAATGGGGGGTGCGTGTCTACGTGGACGGCGGCCTGCTTCGCGCACGGGCCGTGGAGGTCGATCCCACGCTGCGGGAGCTGGAACACAGCGCGGCGGATGCGACGCCCGGACGCGCCTATCTGCTGCGGCGCAAGCTGGCCGACGAGCGGCTCGACGCCGATGAGCGCGCCGCCCGCGACCTGGCCGCCGGAGTCTATGACCGCTTGGCGGCGCACGCCGCGGCCGGCCTGCTCGGCCCGCGGCGCCGGACGGAGCCTGGTCCGGCTCGCGAGGCCGAGGTGCTCCGGGCCGCTTTCCTGGTCCGGCGCGCGGACTCCGGCGACTTCATCGCGGCATTCCAGGCGGCGACGGCGGAGCGTGCCGGCCTGCGCGGCGAGTATAGCGGTCCGTGGCCGCCCTATAGCTTCGCCGGACACTCCGAGGAGGTGAGCGCATGACTATCCCAGAAGATGACGAGCGCGACGTGACACTGCTTGAGCTCCTCGATCGCCTCCTCGACAAAGGAGTAGTGCTGACCGGCGACATCACCCTCGCCGTCGCGGACGTCGACCTGATCGAGCTCGGGCTCCGGCTCGTGCTGGCATCCACCGAGCGCGCCCACCAATTGCGCACCGCGCGCGCCGCGTTCCCCGCGTCCGCGCTCCCGGGAGCGGCCGATGGCTAGCGGCTATTATGTCTACGCCATCGTCGGTCCGGAGCTGGCGGCGGGCGCCTGGTCGCCGGAGCGCGGTGATCTTGTGGGCTTCGAAGAGTCCCCGGTGCGCACGTTCGGCGACGGCGACGCGCGTGCCGTCGCCAGCTGCCTGGATGGCCCACGGCCGGCCGCGACACCCGCCAACGCGCGGCGCCACGAGGCGATTGTGGAGGCCCTGGCCCGGCGCGGACCCGTCCTGCCCGTGCGCTTTGGCACCGTGCTGGCCGACGCGCACACGCTCGCCCGGTCGCTGGCGACACGGCGCGACGATCTGGTTGCGGACCTCGCCCGGCTGGGCGGCAAGGTGGAGTTCGGAGTGCTGGTGCTGGCGCCCGCGTGGTCACCCGCGGATCAGCCGGGGAACATCCAAATCACTCCCGATGCCAATCTCGGTGCCGCTCACGATCATGTCACCAGACTGAGCGCGACCACCGACGCCGCACCAGGTCCAGGGGGACCCGGTCCCGGCACCGCGTATCTTCGGGCGCGCCAGGCCGAGCACCAGCGCGAGGCGGACGCGGCGGCGGCGGCGCGACGCCTGGCGGCGGCGCTCGACGACACGCTGGGGGCGCACGCGCTGGAGAGCCGCTTCACCGCGCACCCTGCCCGGCGCCTGCTCTTACGCGCGACCTATCTCGTCGATCCAGCGGCAACCGACCGCTTCCGTGCGGCGTTCGGCGAGGTGCGTCGGCGCCATCGCGAGCTCCGCTGCCTGCTGAGCGGGCCGTGGCCGCCCTACAGCTTCGTGACCGCGCCCGCCGAGACGGTCGATTCGAAGCTCCACTGGCCGCGACACAACCCATCGTCCTGACACTCTTCAGCCCAACGCGGAAGGAGGGAGCACATGGAAAACAACGTTCACTCATTCAATGGCCAGCAACCCGCCATGCCCGATCCGAGCGCCTTGACGCAGGCCGCCATGATGCGCATGGCGCGGTCGCTGCATGCGGATGGCCATGTGCACGAGGCCATGGAGACCTACTGCCAGCTGATCGAGCGCTATCCCGACACCGAGGCGGCGCGGGTGGCCATGCTCGGGCTCGTGGACCTCGCCCAGTATTGCGAGGAACAGGGCATGCCCCATATCGCCCTCCAGATCTATGGCAAGTTGGAGGAGCTGCGATGAGCCCACCGGCCATGGCGGCCGACTATGCCGCCGATGGTGGCGCGCCACCCGATCGGCGGCTGGATGGGGACCTGGCCGCGCTTGGCGACTTCGCCGAGCGGCTCACCCAGGTCAAGCCCGGCTTGCCCTCGCGGATTCAGGCCGACCCCGCGGATGTGGAGCAAGGGCTGGCGAAGCTCGTCCTGACGCTCGTCGAGCTGCTCCGGCGGCTGCTGGAGAAACAGGCTATTCGGCGCATCGAGGCCGGGTCGCTGAGCGATGAGGAGATCGAGCGTATGGGTGACACCTTTCTGAAGCTCGATCGCAAGATGACGGAGTTGAAGGAAGTCTTTGGCCTGCGCGACGACGATCTCAATCTGAACCTTGGCCCGCTGGGCGATCTGATGTAGGCAAGCCGGCGGTCGATGATCGGCCGCCGGGGGAAAGGAGGCACACATGAGCGAGGGACAGGCCATGATGCCCGCGCGCGGTACGGGCCACAACCGCGCGGTGCCGGCCACCAGCCACACGACGAACCTGGCGGACCTCCTTGAGCGCGTACTCGACAAGGGCATCGTCGTGGCCGGCGACATCACGGTCTCGGTGGGCCAGGTCGAGCTGCTCCAGATCAAGATCCGGCTGCTGATCGCGTCGGTCGATAAGGCCCGCGAGATCGGCATCAATTGGTGGCAATCCGACCCTGCGCTCTCAGGCGCATCCGGAGCGCTGGAAGCGGAAAATCGCCAGCTGCGCGAGCGTATCGAGCGCCTGGAGTCGCGGCTCGCCGCCCTTCCTCCGCCCCCCATGTCGGCCCCGAATGGCGCCGTCCGGCAGGGCGGCCCGCAATCCGGCGTCCCCCAATTCGGCGGCCCCCCATCCGGCGGGTTCCCACCCAGCCGTCCTCAATCCAGCGGCCCTTGGAACGCCGATCAGAACGCCGGACCCCAACCCGGGGGCGGACAGTCCGGCCGCGCTCCCCAGCCGCTGGGCCCCGCTCCGCCCGGTTCGGCACCGCGGCCGCACTGATACCCTCTCCGTCGGGGCATCCACCAGACGCCCGCCGCGCCCCGAGGCCTCGTAGGGGAGTCCGGTGGACGCCCGGCGCGGTGGACGCCCGACGCGCCTTCGGAGGTCGGGAAACCGCTACGACGCACCACGACTTGGTATGAGATTCCCACGCGACGGGTACCGGACCATACAACCGGCGTGCCACAAGATACGCCGCGCGGTACGCATCGTGCACGCCATCCACGAATAATATGGCTCGTGACACGGCCAGCCACACGGCGCCACCACGGACCACGACGAACCACGACGAACCACCACGGAAAGGATCATCACCTTGGCGAATCAGCAGTACGACCAGACGGGCCAACAGATGGGCCAGGGCACACCGCCACCGCCAGGAGCCCAGCCAGCGCCTCAACAGGGGATGGGACAACCCGGGATGGGGCAACAAGGGATGCCACAATCGCCGCAACAGACCGTCCCGCAACCACCACGGCAGCCCATGCCCCAACAGCCGGTTGAGCCGATCCCCCAGCAACCGATGCCGCTCCAGCCACCACAGCCGCCTATGCAGCCCATGCCCCAGCAGCCAGCACCGCTCCAGCCGATGCCGCAACAACCTACCCAGCCGCCAACGCAGCAGCCAGCACAGCCCATGCCCCAGCAGCCCCCCGTTCAAGGTGGGCAGGCGCCAGCACAGCAGGCTGGCGCTGGGAGCCCGCTCGGAGGGCTCACCAGTGGCGTGGGCGAGGCCGTCGGCGGGGTCGGCCAGGGGCTGGGTCAGGCGGTGGGTGGCGTTGGCCAGGGGCTCGGTGAGACGCTCGGCGGTGTCGGCGGCGCGTTAGGCGGTGTGCTTGGCGGCCAGCAGGGGCAGCCACCCCCGCCACCGCCACCAGAACAGGGTCAGCCGCCAGCGCAATCAGGCCAGCAGGGCTAGCGGCCGCGCCCCACCTCCCGCCCCCCGTGGCCCACCGCACGCCCGTAACGCGGGTGACGGGAGCCTGAGGCCACGACGCGCCACACGTGGCGGCGCCGCTGCGCACACGGTTCATTCCGGGTGCCAGCGGCGCTTTGCCGCGCCTGCCGCTCTTCCACTCGCGCCGAAGTCGAACATGCACCGTGGCGTCCAAGGGCTGGCCCGCCCTCGTAAGCGTCAGGCGCCGTAGTAGACGAACGGCGCCCAGAAGTACGGATGGTCGAGCGGCGCCGACACGCGGCGGCGCTTCCGGAAGAATAGCGCGCCGACGTCCGACATGCCCAGCCGCTCGGCCAGCTCCGTCCCCTCCGCGTCGGTCTCGCCCTCGGTGTCCTCGTCCATGTCACCCGCCGAGCGCGCGGCAGCCTCTGCTTCGGCCCACTCGCGCTCGATGGCCGCATGCTCACGGGCGGCGCGCGCCAGGGCATCAGACGTGGGCGGCGGGGGCGGCGCGTCGTCAGCGCCGGGGACCTCGTCGGCCAGGCCCCGCAAAGCGCGCATGGCGTTCCTCAGCGCCACCGCTGGCTCCTGTCCCCGCGCCAGATAGCGCCGCGTGAACGCCTCCATGAGCTGCTGTGTAGAGAGGTCGTTGACGGACCAGAGACTACCGACGACGCCCATCGCCCCGGCGGAGAGCAGCGCGCCGAACAGACCCACTGCTTCATCCCGGAGGCGCTGGAAGTCGCTCAGGCCGGTCTGGCACGCCGAGAGCACCGCCAAGCGCAACTGTGTCAGGTCTACGTGCTCTGAATCCAACAGCTCGCGCAGGCGGAGGCGATCCCGCGAAGCTACGATCAGCGCCGACTCCAGTGGATCCTCCATATTGAACTGGGCGTGCATGGCCAGATGGGCAATGTAGGCGTGGTTGAGGCCATCCAGCACGGCATCTCTGTTGGCGTCCGCGTCCAGCAGGAGGTTTGGTGTCATCGCAGCCGTGCGCATCAGCGTAGCAACCGCTTCGGCCTCGGACGCCGCGAAGGGCAGGTAGCCGTCGCTGTTCGGTCCCCACGGCCGGCCAGGCGCGGTAAGTTGTGGATTGCCGACGACCAGACCGCGACGTGGGCCGCCCCGATCGGCGGAATACCGATCGGCGGAATACCGATCGGCGGCATTTCGCGCGGCGGCGCCGGCGGTGACATAGGCGTCGCCGCTGGGCGCATAGGTCAACAGCAGGTCGTCGCAGGCGTAGCGCCGCCCGCCGTGGGCGGTGCGAGCGGCGTCGGGAGCGAGCGGCGCGTAGGTGGCGGCGTGGAGCGGCAGCACCGAGAGCATGCCCCCTGGGACCAGCACTATGCGCTGGACGCGCATGGCGCGGGCTAGCTCCGCCACCGGGCGCATCAAAAGGCGGCCCAGCTCGGGGAGCAACACATCCAGGGCCACGGGCAGCGGCGTGGTGTTCTTGAAGCCTACGGCCGCGGGTAGGTAGCCGAGGCGGTTGTAGCCATGAGCATCCTGCTGGACGGCTAATCTGAAGAGTGCATCCTCGGTGAGCTCATCCAGCCAGGTGTGGCGGATTTCGCCCGTTCGCGCGAGCAAGAGGACGAGGGTGCCGCTAGCCAGTGGAACGAGGTAGGCCAGCGCTTCGCCGCGGCGCAGTCCCGCCGCCAGCGATTCGGCCGTCACCTCGCGTACCGGCCAGAAAGCGGGATAGTCCGACCGCAGCCGCTCAACCAGGTCGGTCAGATGCTGATTGATGACGCCTGCCTCCGCAGCCAACTGAAGGGCTCCCGTGCTGTCGTGGGGGAGCCGCCCCTGCGCCTCGACGGCAAGCACGGCGGCGCGGGCCGCGTCATATGCCTCGCGATCCCCGTCAGACAAGACTTCGGGGTGGATGCGACGGCGGCCCAGCGCCTCGGCCAGCCCGCGGGCACG
>JANWHL010000304.1 GCA_025450405.1 Ktedonobacterales bacterium | reverse complement strand
TCCATTCCGCATCCTCCCCCCACTCGGCTCGCCCTCGGCGTCATCGGCACTTCCGCCTCAGCCTTGCCCATGACGTCCCCACACGTCACGCCCCCGCCTCCCGCACGGCATCCGGCCCGATGGCGCGGTGGCGAAGTGGAGACGAGAGCACGAGCGACGTATTCGATGCTCCATACGGCGAGAGCCGCGCGATCAAGCGTTGCAGATGCTCCACCGAGCCCACCACCGCCGTCAGCGACATGCAGTCGTCGCCCGTCACATCGTGACATTCCACGATCTCCGGGCACCCCTTGACGATCGCCACGATCCGCTCGTAGGGCTCGCGCTGCGCTTTGAACCGGATGATCGCCGTTAGGCCCAGCCCCAGCTTCGCCGGATTCACCGCCGCGTGATACCCCATAATGATCCCCGCCAGCTCCATCCGGCGGATCCGGTCCGCCACCGCCGGCTATCAGAGTCTCTGGTACGCCCTGTCCACCGCCGCCCTCTTCGCCCTCGTCATGGCCCCACGCGTCCGCCGCGTCCTCCCCGCGTCCCGCGTCCATCAGGATGCCACCTGACAGTCCCCTACCGCCCCGGCGTGGGCAGCGGCGTCCTCGGCGGCGCGCCGCCGCCATTGGGCAGCTGCAGTGGCTGATTCCGCACCGGCACCCGATAGCACGGCGATGCGCATGACCCGCCACCCGCGCCAGTGACGTTCACCGCGCCGCACGCCACCAGCGCCGCGTCCGGCGACGCGCTCGCGTGCACCGCCACGAACCAATAGCTCGCCGGCTGGGCTGGCACTGTCGAGGAGGCGCTGCCATTTCCACTCGCATCGCCGATTACGGGATTCAGGATGAACAGTGCCGGCCCCTGGCAGCTCCCGTTGTTGATCGTCACCCCGTACGCGACCTGCGGTTCCAGACCACTAAGCGTCACCGTCACCGCCGTGGATTGACCATCTCCCGCCCCCACGAAACGCGCCGTCCCACTGATGCCGCTCTCGTTGACCGGTGCCAATGCCGCCGCTGCCACACCCGACGCCCCCGCCGACGAGGCCAGGATCCACCAGAACAGCAGGCCCGCGAGCACCACGCCGAGGACCACCAGCGCTCCGCCATTCTTCATGGCCTACCTCCATACACCGCTCATCAGGAGGGTGTCCGGCTCAGCCTATGCATGATCGGTGCCAGGTCGGTCGCCAATCCAACGGTTCTCCCCGTCCACACTCCGCGCATCTATCCCGGCATGGTCATCTCCGTGTGGACATCCCCGCGTGGACATCCCTCCCAGTCAACCGCCCGTTCTTTGACCCCGCGCCTTGGCGCGCGTACACTCACTCCGAAGCCGCGCGGTTGACCCCGACGCCGCGTGGGAGGGACAAGTGACGTGGATGAGATGACCGGAATACACACGCCCGCCGCGTCGCCACCTGGCGCGCGTGAGCGTCGCGAGTCCACGCGCGTCTCCGCCAAACCAACTCCTCCTCGAGCCACCACCCCGCGCCGAAGCCGGCGCCCAGCCCCCCCGGCGATGGATGATCAGCCAGCATCCCACACCGCCGCGCGTGGCCCCACCACCTCCCGCGTGCTTAGCGCGCTTGGCGCCATTCGCCGGACCCTCCTCGAAGATCCCCTGGACGAGGGCGTGCGCCTCTGCGCCCACGACCTCGCCGATACCTTCGCGCCCGCTCTTGCGCAGGTCTGGATCGCGGAGCCCAGCCCTCGGCTCGATGGCGTGGGTGGCGCTGGCGGCCAGGAGCTCTTCCCCCATGTCCGCCTCCGCGCCGAGGTGGCCGTCGCGCTCGGCATTCCCCCCGGTTCGCTCCCCGGCCTTGCCGCCCCAACACGCGGTGTATTGCCGCCCCAGCCCGCTCCGCGCCCGGCGGACCCCGCCATTGAGCACGTCACCAGCGGCCGCCGGGCGCTGCTGGTGGACGCCGCCCACCCCCTCATGCGCGAGTGGCTCACCGCGGCCGGTTTGGCCGCCGCCCCAGATACGACCGTGTCCAGCCTCGCCATCTATCCGCTCCAGCTGCGCGGCCAGCTCCTTGGCGCGCTCGCGCTTGGCGGCGCCGTCGCGCCGGACCCCGATGCGCTGGCCGTGCTCGAGGCCGCGGCCGACCTCTGCGCCGTCGCGATCGAGCATGATCGCTTGCTCAGCTACTCGCACGAGCGGGAGGCCCTGGCGCAAATGGTCGTCCGGCAGGCGCCGCTCGCGGTGGCCGTGCTCGACGGCCCCGCCCACACCTTCGCCCTCGCCAATCCGCTCTTCGCCGACCTGCTCGGGGTCGAAGGCTCCATCCGGGGCCGTCACCTCGACGACGTAGTCCCCGGCGCGGCCGCCCGCCTGCGCGAAGGGTTGCGCCTGGATGCCGTCGCCACCACCGGCGAACCCCAGGCGATGATCGAGCTGCCCATCCATTTGGACCGCGGACTGACCTACTGGAACGTCACCTGCGCCCCGCTGGCCGGACCCGGGATCGCCTGGCGCGGCGTGCTCGTCGCCGCGATGGACGTGACCCGCCAGGTGTTGGCCCGCCAGCGGGCTGTCGAAGCCGCCGAAGTTTCCCAGGAGCGCGTCGGCCAGATGATGGCGCTGCACGCCACGTCCCTCGCCGTGGCCAGCCAGCTTGGCGCCGACCCCCGTGAGCTGCTGGACGACATCCTCCGGCGCTCCATCGCGCTGCTCGGCGCGCGTGCCGGCGCGATCTACACCGTCGACCGCCCCACGTCCACACTCGAGGTCATCGTCTGCCAGGGCCTGCGCGGCGACTACGTCGGCACGCGCGTCCGCCTCGGTGAGGGCCTGGCTGGCCAGGTCGCGCGCACGGGCCAGGGCGTCGTCATGGACGACATGCGGCTTGCGGCGGACCCCCAGGCGCTCTATGCCGCCGAACCCCTCACAGCCGCGATCGCGGTCCCGCTCATCCAGCGCGGCCGGGTCGTCGGCGTACTCGACATGCTCGACGATGCTGACCGCCGCGCCTTCACCCAGGATGACCTCTGGCTGCTCGAGCTCTTCGCCGCCCAGGCGGCCCAGGCCATCGAGAACGCCCGCACCTACGTCGCCCTTGAGCGCGCTTATCAAGCGCAGCGCGATCTGGACCGCATGAAGGACGATTTTATCGCCACCGCGTCGCACGAGTTGCGCACCCCGCTCACGGGTGTCCAGGGCTTCCTGGATTTGTTGGTGGACTATCCCGGCTCCCGCGACGACCCGCTCGCCCGCGAGTTCCTCGACCGGGCCGCCAGCTCAGCCGCCGAGCTGGCGGAGTTGGCCGAACGCCTCCTGCAGACCTCGCGCCTGGATGCCGGCCACGTCGAGCCGCGCGCGGACCGCGTGCGCGTGCGGGCGCTCGTCGAACGGACACTCCGTGACCAGTCAGCGGCCCCGCTGGCTGGCCTCGCCGGCCACGTCCTGGCCAACGCCGTGCCCGAGCATATTGTCGTGCGCGCTGATGAGCGGCGCCTGGCCGAAGTGCTCAAGAACCTGGTTGGCAACGCCATCAAGTACAGCCCCCGCGGCGGCACGGTGCGCGTCAGCGGCTGGGTCGGCGATCGCGAGGCCATTCCACCCGCTTACACTGGCGCGCCGTCGCGCCCGCTCGCGACGCTCGCCGCCGCCCAACCGGACGCCGCGCGCGTAGCCCCCGCCCCGGAAGACCCAGCCCCGGAAGACTCCGAGGCGTTACCCTCCGACACCCGCGCCACCGCGTACGCCATCCTGACCGTCAGCGACCAGGGCATCGGCATCCCCGCGCACGAGCGCGAGCGCCTCTTCGGGCGCTTCGCCCGCATGGAGGCCGCCCGCGCCAGCCAGATCCGCGGCACCGGCCTGGGTCTGTACATCTGCCGCCAGGTGGTGGAGGCTATGGGCGGCGCCATCTGGCTGGAAGAGAGCCGGCCCGGCCAGGGGAGCACCTTCGCTCTGGCACTGCCGCTCGCCGCCAACTCGCCGGAGGACGCGTGAAACATTCCGTCCGCGCGCCGACTCCAACTGTGTAGCGGGGTACCGGCGGCCGCGTGCGTGGCTTCGATCCGCCGCACCCATCCACCGACCAGCGACAGGCAACACGCCCCCACCACGCACGACACCACGAGGGAGATGACCATGGCTCAGGCCAGTGAAGTTCACGCCGGCAGCGCGTACACCTTCGATCCATTCACGCGCCACCAATTCTATACCGACGTCAATTGGACGCTGATCGACCGCGCCGTCGCCCTGGTGGACGACGCCCACCCCAGGGGCGACACGCTGCGGATCGTCGAGCTGGCCTCGGGCACGGGCGCCATCACCGAGCAGATTCTTGACGCCCTCGCCGACCGCGGGCGTCCCGCGCGCGTCATCGGTGTCGAGCCATCGCTCGACGCGATCCACGTGGCCGAGCGCCGCCTGGCCGGTCGTCCCGTCTCCTTCGTGCAGGGCGACGCCGCCGACCTGGCACGGGCCATCGGCAAGGCCAACGCCGTCTTCTTCTGCAACGCCATCCACCTCGTCCCCGATAAGGACGCCGCCGCCGCGACCATCGCCAACGTGCTCGAGCCCGGCGGGTTCTTCGCCACCAACAGCTCGTTCTACACTGGCGCCTACGCCCCCGGCACCGAGCGGTTCTACCACCTCTGGACGCGTCGCGCCCTTGGCTGGCTCCGCACCCACCACCCGGATATCCGCCCATCCCACCACGGCAAGACCATGGCCATGCAATGGCTCTCACCCGCCGACTACGTCGCCGTGCTCGAACGCCAGGGCATGGAGATCGCCCTGATGGAAGAGCAGCGGGTGCTCATGCCCCTGCGCGCCTGGCAGGACATCGGCCGCTACTCGCTCTTCATCGAAGGCGCGTTGCCTGGCGTGCCCATCCCCGTGGGGGCCGACGCGCTCGAGGCCGGGGCCGCCCAGGCCTTCGAGGAGCTTGACCTCGACACCGTCCCACGCATTGGGCTCCAGCTCGGGGGCGGGCGCGTCCGCTAGCTATACGACCGTGGGGGCGCGCGGTTACGCGCCCGCACGGCTCGCGCGTCATTCTTCGTAGCGCCGCAGCACCAGCACCGCGTTGTGGCCGCCGAAGCCCATCGACTCCTTGACGGCCACACGCACCTCGCCCCGGCGTGCCTGATTGGGGATGTAGTCGAGGTCGCACTCCGGGTCGGGATGCTCGTAGTTGATCGTCGGCGTCATGATCCCGTGCTTCAGCGTCAGCGCCGTCACCGCCGTTTCGATTCCCCCGGCCGCCCCCAGCGTGTGCCCGATCATCGACTTCGTCGAGCTGATCGCCAGCTTGCGCGCGTGGTCGCCATACACCGACTTCAGCGCCGTCGTCTCATCGCGATCGTTGTAGCGCGTGGATGTCCCATGCGCATTCACGTAATCGACGTCCTCGGGCGCGATCTCAGCTTTCTTCAGTGCCCGCCGGATCGCGCGCGCCAGCCCGGCGCCGCCGGGCGCCGGCTCGGTCACATGGTGCGCGTCGGCGCTGGCCGCGTAGCCAATGATCTCGGCATAGATCGGCGCGCCGCGCGCCAGCGCGTCGTCCAGCCGCTCCAGCACCAGCACCCCCGCGCCCGCGCCCATCACGAACCCGTCGCGCTCGTTGTCGAATGGCCGGCTGGCCCGTTGGGGATCAGCGTTGCGGCGCGAAAGCGCGTGCATGCTCGCGAAGGCCGCCAGCGACACCTCATTCGGCGCGAACTCCGTCCCGCCGGTGATCATCGCCCGCGCGTCGCCCCGCCGAATGATCTCAAACGACTCGCCAATCGCGTTGGCGCCGCTCGCGCACGCCGACACCGTCGCGAAGTTGGGCCCGCGCGCGCCTAGCTGGATCGAGACATATCCCGACGGCATGTCGGGCACGTAACGCGTGATCAGGAATGGGCTCACCCGGTCGGGCCCCTGATCGAAGAGCTGGCGGAATCCATCCGTGAGCGCCGTCAGCCCACCAGCCCCTGACCCGATGACCACTCCCACGTCGAAGCCGTCGCCCTTGACCTCGAACCCCGCGTCCGCCACCGCCTGGCGCGCCGCGCCCACCGCGTAATGCACCACGCGGTCTTGCCGTCGCACCTCTTTGGCGTCCAGATATTGCCGCGCGTCGAAGTTCTTTACCGCCGCGACAAAGCGCACATCGAAGGCGCTGGCATCAAACTCCGTGATCGGCCCCACCCCCGACTGGCCCTCCAGCAGGGCCTTCCAGGTGGTGGTGGTGTCGTTCCCCACCGAGGTCACCAGCCCGATACCCGTGATGACGACTCGTGGCGGTGTGTCGACGGCCGCGTTTCCCGGTGTTGTGGGCGACGACATCGGCTCTTGCTCCTCTACCCTGGACGGACGCCGGCTCCCGAACCCGGGCGGGAGGAATGTACGACCGCGGAGACCCGACCCAGGGCGTACGTGATGAACCGTCCCCGCGAATACCCCAGGAGTGTACCGCATCGGACGCCATCAGTCCAGATAGCGCGGGCCACGGTGTGCCTGACACCATCTCCGCCTGGGCCACGCCGATGGCCGTGGTGGCTACGGTTCGTGGGGGCGTCCGGTGGACGCCCGCCCGGTGGACGCCCGTCGCGTCTTCAAGCGCCTGGCAATCGCCATGACTCACCACGATGTGGTCTGAGAGCCTTGCGCCGGGAAGCCGTGGAGGGCACGACAACCCGGCCGGCCACGATGGAGGGCACCGCGGCCGTCACGCGCGTGAGGGTACGCGCATGGCCTGGAGAATCGCGAGCGGCCGGGGGTCGCGCCGGTTCCCCATCCGACTGGCCCCCGTTGTGCGCCCCTCGCTTCTGAGTCGAGTATAGAACAAATATTCCAAAGCCGCAAGAGGGCGGCGCCAAATTGGGGGTGCCTGTCGCGTCTCGTCCGCGTTTGTCCGGGCTGTGCCTAGACTCCCGCCATGCCCTGGTGCGTCCCTTCACCCCACTCCACCACCAACCCCAGCGCCCGCGCCAGCACCACCGCCTGCATGGGGTCCACGACCGCCCCCCGCAACGCCGGCGCATCCACCCGCAGCCCATCCAGACTCGACCCGCGCAGGTCCGCACCGTCCAGCTTCGTCCGCGAGAGGTCAGCATTGCTCAAATCGCAGCCCGCGAAGACCACGCCAGAGAGGTCCGCCCCCACAAAGTCCGCGTCCCCCAGCGGGCACCGCTCGAACCGCACCGCCTTGAACGTGCTGAAGCGGAACGTCGCCAGGCGCAGATTGCACTCGCGAAACGTCACGTCCTGGAACCGGGCCTCACTCGCGATGAACCCAATCGCCTGGCACCCATCCACCTCCACCCGGTGCCAGTCCGCCTCCAACCACTCCGCGTTCACCAGCGCGCAGCGCTCCAGTCTCACGTCCGTCAACGCGACCTCGGCGAAATGCGTGCCGCTCAGGTCCACCTCAGCGCACCGCACCCCCTCGAACGTGGGATGCCGCGCCTCCTGTCCGCTCAGGTCCACACTCGCGATTGCCATCGCTTCGTAGTAGCCCCGGCTTTCCACCCTCCCATCCGCGATCTCGCCCACCGCGAGCTGCCCCGCCAGCCGCGGCCGCTTGATGACCACCCGCTTCCGCGGCGCCTCATTCGCCATCGCAGTCCTCCTTCCCCAACACTCTCCGTCCCCCTCATTAGCTCATTCCCTCTGCCACTGTCACGTTCTCACCGTCTCTCACCCTTCCGTTCCCTCTGTGTTCTGTGTGTCCTCTGTAGTTTAGTCTCCGTCCCTCCGCGTGTCTGACCGCCTCTCTCATTCTGACCTCCGCGTCCTCCGTGTCCTCATTGTGAATCTCCCCCTCCCCCCTCCGCGCGGTATACTGCTCCCCGTGGGATGAGCCAGACGAGCGCAGGGAGGGGCAATATGCGGCGCGCGCGTGCCATTGCCGGCGGGATTGCTGGCTGGATGCGCCGGCACTGGAAGGCGGAAGTGGCCGGCGTGCCCATCGTCCTGCTTGCCGCGCTCACCGGCGTGATCCTCGTCGCCGCGAGCGGCACGTCCCAGCTCCGGCCCACGCGCAACGACCTGCCCGCCGCCTTCCGTGGCCGCGCCACCGGCTTCGACATCTCCTGGCCCCAGTGCGGCTACGAGTATCCTACCGCGCCGTACAGCTTCGGCATCATCGGCGTCACCGGTGGCCGCCCCTACACCCAGAACCCCTGCCTGCGCGAAGAGTATATCTGGGCGCTCGATGCCGTGGATACCGCCCCGTCCGTCTACATGAACCTCGACTTCCCCACCCCGCCCCCAACCGGCCAATCCCTCACCGGGTCGCCCCCCGCATGCCGCCGCGACGGCGTGGCCCTCTGCCCGCCCTATACCTACGGCTACGAGGCCGCCCGCCAGGCCATTGCCTACGCCGAGGCACGCGGCGTGACGGCCCACGTCTGGTGGCTCGACACCGAGACCGAGAACGCCTGGTCCGACGACGTCAACGCCAATTTTCAGGCGATCCGCGGCGCGCTTACCGCCCTGCGCGACCACGGATTGACCGCCGGCGTCTACTCTACCCGCTACCAATGGCGGCAGATCGCCGGCGCCAACGATCCCAAAGCGCCCATGTGGGTGGCCGGTGCCACCGGCGAGAACCCACACACCTCCTGCTCACCGCTATTCGCCTTCGGCAGCGGCAAGATCTGGCTCACCCAGTTCCCCAACGGCAACTTCGACGGCGATTACGTCTGTTGAGCGTCTGGCCGCGTCAGCGGCGCCGCCACCCGCAGCAGCGAGTCCGGCGAGGGATTGTCATGCTGCGCGCGCGCCCGGTGTGCGTAGCGGAGAATCCCCGCCGTGTCCACAATGAACACCCCACCCAACTGCAGCATATCCTGATCGCGCGACAGCGCCCCACCGTGCCGGGCGGTCGCGATGGCAAGCCGAGCCATCGTGCCGGGCGCGCGACTATCACCCGGTTGCATGCGCATCAAGCCGTACTGCCGGTAGACCCGTCGCCGTGGGTCGCAGAGCACCGGAAACGGCAACCGCATCGACGCGCGGAACTCCCGCGTCCGCGTCGGCGTGCCCAGCCCAACGGCCACCACCCGAACGCTGGCGGCTCGAAATCGATCGTGCGCGTGACGCAACTGCGCCAACTGATTCCGGCAGTGCGGTCACCCAAAGTGCCGGATGAAAACCAGCACCGTCGGCTGGCTCCGCCAATAGCTGGAGAGCGCGACTTCGTTCCCATCCTCGTCGGGCAGTGTCGCGTCCGGCGCCGGATCGCCCAACGCCAGTCCCGGACCATATCCCTCCACGTCGTCGTGCTCGCTCATGCCCTCGCTCCTCTCCAGCCATCCGCCATCACCAATCCGGGCTCGGCGCTCCCACCGTTCTTCCCGCCTGTAAGCCTGGACCCATACGTATAGAGTTCGCATGGGCACGAGTCTGTCCGGCGGCGTGCCGGCGGCCCTGGGCCCATACGCTTAGAATTCACATTGAGATGGTAGCGAGAGCCCAGCCCAACCGGCAAGCCGCCACGGGCCAAATCGGCAACACCAAACGCCGGCGCTGACCCGTGGAGATCGTCGCCCGTGGCAGCCGCGCCGTGAGAACGTCATCCGTCACTACGCCTGGATCGCATAGACTCGGTAATCGCCCCCACGCACGACCAGGACGAAATGCGCGTTCGGATGCGCATCCAGTACCGCCGGATACTGGCCATAAGGACCCGTCACCACCAGATACCCGGCACCGTACCGTTCGGCACAGGCATACACCACGGCCGGATCCTGGGCCCCGGGCAGCTGGATGGTCGGAATGCCACTGGCGTAGTACAGCGTGGACGACTGGTCGGCCATGACTACCCGCGCGCGGTGCGCCCGCAGCCAGTCACTGACGGCGCCGAACACGTGCCGGTCGTGGGCCGCCCGCGCCCCGACGACGGGAAATGTCAACGCCAGCACCGCGAGCTGGAGTAACAGCGGGATAGCGAACAGCGCCGGCGACAGGCCCACGCGCAGCGGCAGATGCCGCGTGGCCCAAACCGCCACAATGTAAATACCCGCCAGATACCCCCACGCCAGGAACGGCGCGACACTCGCCACCGAGTGATAGAAGCCGCCGTTGAGCGACACCACCGGAAACACCACCGCGAATCCCAAACCTAGCACCAGCGCGCTCGCCAACCCCAGCCGTGCCCGAGCCTCCCGGCGCGCGAGCGCGACCAGCCCCGCCAGCGCGGGCAAGACGGTCGGATAGAAGGCGTAATCGGCCACGTGGCGCAGCTCGTCCCAGAGCGCGGCCGCGCGCAACGCCAACAGCGCGCCCAGCCCATGTTGGAGGTATCCCCCCAGACTGGGCGCCGCGCCGTAGTTGGAGATCTCCTCCAGGCTAAAGGCCAGCGCGCTCAGCGTCCCTTCGCGCGACACCATGTGCCCAAACGTCACCTGCTGCCGGACCAGCCACGGCACGACCACAACCAGCGCCCCGGCGACCAGTGCCCCCGCCGCCCCAATCAACTCCCTGAGTCCGCGCCGCGATCGCGTGTCCACCCCGCTCGTGGCCGCCCGCGCCCACGATCTCCTCGCTCCCCAAGCCCGCCAGAGCCACCAGCCGCCCAGCGCCGACGCCAGAAAAAGCGCCGAGGCGCGCGTCAGATAGGCGCCGCCAAGTAGCACACCCGCCCCCCACGCGGCGGCGGTCGCCCCTCGCCAACCGCCCACCGGCGCCCACCACGCCGGCCGCTCCGCCGCCACCAGCCTCTCCGCCGGTCGCGTCGCCCGCTCCCAGAGCAGCACCGCGCCGCACGCGAGGAGCCCGTAGATCATTCCGCTGTCGCCCATCGCCGACTGGTACACCAACTCGGCGTCCACCGCCAGCAGCAGCGCCGCGGCGAAGGCCAGCCAGTCCGCGTAGCGCGCCGCGGCGGCCGCCGCTTCACCGCGCCCGAGCAGCCACGACCGGAAGACCCCACGCCCGGCGAGGTACGTCACCAGCACCAGCAGCGTGCCCGCGACGATGCCCGGCAGCAACGCGGCGAACAGGCGCTCGCCAAAGACGCGCAGACTCAGCGCCTCGACCACCGAGGTCAGCGGCCCCCAGTACTCATTGCTTGGGCCGACCACCGTCGCGGGCGGCGGCTGATACGTCCAGACCACCCCCGCCGTCAGCCCGCCCCCCGCCGCCAGTGTCCGCGCCACCGCAATGTAGTACGCGGCATCGCCCAGCGGCGGAAACACCATTCCCGTCGCCAGCATCAGCCGTGGCACCAGCGCCACGGCGCCCAGGATCGGCAGCGCCGTGCGCGGTGCCGCCAGCCCGGCCGCCCAGGACCTCGCGCGGCTCGCTCCGCCTGGCGCTTCGGGGACAGCAATCCCTCTAGGCGCCGTGCTCGCCAGTCCAACCAGGCGTGCCGTTCCCGCCTCGCGCACGTCCATCATCGCTCCTCACCCCAGCGCCATTCCCCGCGCGAGTATAGTCGCCACCCCAGTGCCCGTCAACGCCAGCGGGAGTTCTGGCCACTTGCGAATCCGTTGGGCCGCACCCGCCACGTCGTAGCTCTGCCACCTGTGTCTTCCCTGGTTGATTTCACCCTCTCTGTCCCTCCGCACCCTCCGTGCTCCCGACAGTTCGTTCCTCAACTCTCGATTGCTTGGTCTTCGTCCACCTCGTTCCCCCCGCCTCCCTGCGAAATCCTCCTCGGTGTTCTCTGTGCTCTCCGTAGTTACCACTCCGTCTTCTCCGCGTTCTCTCTCCGCGCCCTCCGCGGTTTCTTTCTGGACTCCACGGTCCCCTCAGGTTCCTCATTGTGGACCCCTCAGCCGTGAATCCCTCTCCAATTCCGCTCGCGCCTACCGCGGCGCGCATGCTATAGTCTACGGGGGACCGCCGCGGCGCCCCCTTGGAACCCCATGCACGGCACTGTACCGACGCCCCAACGTAGCACGCGAACGACGAGGAGCCAGGCGTGACGCGAGAACAGGTGATCGAGCGACTGCGGCTCTGGGCCGCGCGGGCGCAGTGGGAAACCACCCAGGCCGACCGCCCCACCGACATGCTGGAATGGTCCGGCCAGGCGCAGGTGCTCACTGGCATCGCCGAATTCCTGGCCGGTCAGGGCGCCCAACTCTCCCTCCAGGCCGCGCGCGTCCAGATCATCAGCGGCCGCCAGACCAGCCTCACCGCGTGGGACCTCGCCCGCGACGACGAGCGCGATCTCGCCCTGCGCGCAGGCGAAGTGGCGGGCTACGACCTGGCGCTCTCGCTCTTGAAGAGCGCCGGCGAGGCCTGGGCCGCGTGACCCCGCCGTCGCGAGGTCCCGCTATCCATGAAGATCCCCATGAAGCTCCCATTGAGCGCTTCCACCTCTACTACGCCGTTGACCTATGCCATCCTCGGCTGCGCCGCCGGCATCGCCCAGTCCCACCTCGCCGCCCTGCGCCGCCTCCCCGACACGCGCATCGTCGGCATGGCCGATCTCGACACCGAGCGCGGTGCCGCCCAGGCCGCGCACACCGGCTGCCCCTTCTTCGCCGACCACCACGACCTACTGGCCGCCCTCCATCCCGACATCGCCATCATCTGCGCGCCTCATCCCGCTCATGCCGCCCTCGCGCTGGACTGCCTGGCCGCCGGCTGCCATGCCCTCGTCGAGAAGCCTCTCGCCGTCGAGATGGCCGAGGCCGACACCCTGATCGCGGCGGCCGATGCCGCCAATCGCCTCCTGGCGGTCAACTTCCAGCAGCGCTTCCTCCCCGCGGTCGAGCGCGCGCGCCGGCTCATTGCCGCGGGCGACCTCGGGCCGCTCGTCCGCACCCTGTGCGTCGAGCCGTGGTTCCGCACCGACGCCTACTATCGCTCCGCTCCCTGGCGCGGCACCTGGCGGGGCGAAGGCGGCGGCGTCCTCATGAACCAGGGCGCCCACACCCTCGATCTCCTCTGCCTTCTGGCGGGCTCACCCACCCAGGTTCACGGGTGGACCCGCACCCTCGCGCACCGGATCGAGACCGAGGACACCGCGCAGGCCCTGCTGGAGTATCCCAACGGCGCGCCCGGCTACGTCTATGTTGGCACCGGCGAGGCGGGCGGACCCCGCCGCCTGGAGATCGTGGGCGACCGCGGCGCCATCGAGCTGATCGGTGGCAAGCTCATCATCCGGCGCTTCCGCCCCGCCCTGGGCGTCTTTCGCGCATCCAGCCCCGCCCTCTTCGCCCAGCCCGTGATCGCGCGCCGTGTCGCGCGGCAGCGCCCCGGCGACGGCGGCGGTCACCTCGCCGTTCACCGCGACCTCCGCGATGCCATCCGCACCGGCCGGCCCCCTCGCTGCGACGCCCGCGAAGCTCGCCGCTCCCTGGAGCTCGCCAACGCCATCATCGCCTCCGGCACCACCGGCCAATCCGTCACCTTGCCACTTGACCGCCCCGCGTACTCAGCCCTCCTGGCCGCTCTGCGCCCCGGGCGGCCGCTCGCGCCTAGGCCCTAGGGACCGCCAATCCGATCCTCCGCTCCACCGACCCTACCCCGCGCGGACGCTGCCGACTGCCCGCGGACTCCGGCCCCGACCTCATCCCGCTCGCGCGCCCGCCCATTTTCACCCTCAGCGCCTTTGGAGACGAGGTGGCGGACGATCTGGAGACCCAGCTCGACGTCCTCGCGGCCGAGGACGTCCACCATCTGGAGCTCCGCGGCGCCTGGGGTCACAACGTGCTCGACCTTGATCCCCGTGCCCTGGCCCACGCCGCCGGGCTTCTCCGCGCGCGCGGCTTCGCCGTCTCCGCCATTGCCAGCCCGGTCGGCAAATCGTCGCTCATCCGCCGCCGCGTCCATGAGCTCGCTCGCCTCGACCGCGCGATCGCCGCCGCTGAGGCCCTGAACACCCGTTTCATCCGCATCTTCTCGTTCTACGTCCGTCGTGCCACCGCCACCCGCCAGCGCGCCGCCGTGGTTGACCGCCTGGGCGCCCTGACCGATCGCGCCGCCCGCGCGGGAATGACGCTGCTGCTCGAAAACGAGTCACGCCTCTACGGAGACACACCTGACCGCTGCCTCGACCTGCTCAGGACCATCGCCTCGTCGGCCCTGCGCTTCGCCTTCGATCCAGCGAACTTCGTCCAGACCGGCGTCCGCCCGATGGCAGAGGCCTGGCCGCTCCTCGCCGACTACGTTGCCCACGTCCACATCAAAGATGCCGTCTTCGCCACCGGTGCCGTCCGCCCCGCCGGCGAGGGCGACGGCGAGATCCCCGCCCTACTCCAGGCGCTGGCGGCACGCGGCTACCAGGGCTTCCTGACCCTCGAGCCCCACCTCCAGGTCGCTGGCCCCAACGGCGGCTTCAGCGGCCCCGACGGCCTCCGCGCGGCCAGCCGCGCCCTGCGCCGCCTCCTGGCCGATCTCCCCGCCGACGTGACCTTTCAGTAAGCGACACGTCCAATCCCGCTTATCGGCGCGTTTCCTTCAATCCGGCGCCTTTCAGTTAACCAGCTCGCTCTCCAGCCCTCCGCGTCCTCTCCGACACTCCGCGTCCTCCGCGCTCTCGGCGGTTAAATCCTCACTCCGTCCGCTCTGTGACCTCGCTGCCCTCTGTGGTTTCTTCGTCCCTCCCTCCTCTGTGTCCTCAGTGTCCTCATTGTGGATTCCCCGGCGTCATCACATCTCCGCGCCCCACTCCAGCGTGACCCTGCCAAACGTCACCGTGTCGCCTGGCTGTACGCCCGCCTGTTCCAGCGCCCGCGTGACCCCCATCTTGCGCAGAGTCTTCTCCAGCCGGTCCATGCCCTCGCGGTTGTCAATGTTGGTCATCGCCGCCATCCGCTCCACCCGCTTGCCGCGCACTCGGAAGCCGCCCCCCGCCACCCGCTCCACACTGAACGCGTCCCCCGGCTCCGGCCGCAGCACCGGGCCCACCAGCGCCTCCGCGGCGAGCTTCGCCGCGCGTTCGGTCGCCTCCTCCTTCAGCTCGCTGAAGCGCCGTGCCGTGTAGTTCATCAGTTCGGCGACACCTTCGCCCGTCGGCGCCGAGATGGCGAAGGCGGGGATCTCCGCCTCCTCTGCGCGCCGCTGGACCGCCGGCCATTTCTCTCGCGCCTCGGTCAGGTCCATTTTCGTGAAGACCAGCACCTGCGGCCGGCTGGCCAGGTCGGGACTGTATGCCTCCAACTCGTGATTGATCGCCTCGAACTCGTCCCACGGCTCACGTTCGTAGTTCCCGCCATCTACCAGATGCAGCAGCAGGCGTGTCCGTTCCACATGGCGCAGGAACTCGTGGCCAAGCCCCACACCTTCGGCCGCCCCCTCGATCAACCCCGGAATATCGGCCATCACGAAGCTGGTCGAGTCGCCGCGTGTTGGATCGCCCACTGCCACCACCCCGAGGTTGGGAATGAGCGTCGTGAACGGATACGCCGCGATCTTCGGTCGCGCCGCGCTCACCACCGAAAGTAGCGTCGACTTCCCAGCGTTGGGGAACCCCACCAGACCCACGTCCGAGATCAGCTTCAGCTCCAGCTCCAGCCAGCGCTCCTCGCCCGGCTCGCCCCGCTGCGCCTCGCGCGGCGCCTGGTTCGTGGACGTGGCGAAATGGACATTGCCAAGCCCACCTCGTCCCCCACGGGCCACCATCAGCGGCTCGTCCGGCTCCGTCAGGTCCGCCAGCAGCTCCGCGCTTTCCGCGTCGCGAATGACCGTGCCCGCCGGGACCTTGAGGTAGCGATCCCGGCCCTTGCTCCCATGCTTCTGCTGGCCACCACCCGGCCCACCCGCGGTCGCCTTGTAGTGCGGGTGATAGTGATAGTCCACCAACGTGTTCATCCCGGGATCAGCCTCGAAGTAGACAGTGCCGCCACGCCCCCCATCGCCGCCGTCCGGCCCGCCCATAGGGACGTATTTCTCGCGCCGGAAGTGCGCGGAACCATCCCCACCCTTGCCCGCCGCCACGAACACCTTCACCCGGTCGAAGAACTGCATGCGTCACCTCTCCTCGGCCAGAATCCGCCGCGCCCGCGCCGAGCAATCACCACGATGGTCC
>JANWHL010000303.1 GCA_025450405.1 Ktedonobacterales bacterium | reverse complement strand
GCCTGACTCCCCTCCCCGTCGCAACGGGGAGGGGCTGGGGGAGAGGACCCCACTGGGCCGGAGGTGAGGACCTCTCCCTTCTCCCTCTCCCTCCTCCGTGTCCTCTGTTTGCCCCCAGTGGGGGACCCGGCCTCATTATGAATCTCTCCGTCGTCCTCCATGCCCTCATTGTGCTTTCTTCCTACCCCACGATCGCGCGCGCGCCTGCCAGCAGGCGCGCCGCCGCCCGATTGCGCAGAATATCGTCCTCGGAGAGCTGCTCGCCGCGAACCGGCAGCCCGCTTTCGTCCTCACGCAGCCGCCGGGCGACTACGGCGCGACCAGTCGAGCCCGCCAGGCCGGCGTAGCTGGTGGCGAGCTGGGTGGACCGTCCGGCCCCCTCGCGCCGCGCGGCGCCCCGGATCGCCTCGGCGTAGAGCAGCGCGCGGCCATCGAAGAAGGCGTGGCGGTCGGCCTCGTCCGCCAGCGCCCGCCCGACCCGCTCGCTCAGCTCCACGGCGTGCGCGTAGCGTCCATCCGCCGCCTCCAACTCCCCGCGCTCCGCCAGCACCCGGCCCTCGCCCTGGGCGGCCGCCGCCTCGCCAATCGCCGCCTCAGCCGTGGCGTAGAGTCGCGCGCCGGTCACGAAGGCCTCGCGCGCCTCGGCCAGCCGCCCCAGATGGCGCTGCGCCTCACCCATGCCCACATACGCCAGCGCCTGCGCGGCCGGGTCATCCGCTTCCTTCAGCCGCGCCAGGTGATCCTGGTGCGCGGCCAGCGCCTCCTCCCAGACCTCGCGGCGCAGCAGCACGCGACCCAGCCCGACCGCCGCCAGCGCCTCCACCAGCCGCGCCTCCACCGCGCGCGCCCGCTCGGCGGCACGGTTGAATCCCGCCACCGCCGCCTGGACCGCATCGGCTTGCAGGTCCGTCTCTGCCATCCCCAGCGCGACCTCCGCCAGCACCGACGCCTCGCCCAGCCGTTCGGCCGCCGCTTGCGCCTCGACAAAGCCGGCCCGCGCATCGACGAGCCGGCCCACGGCCAGCGCCACTCCCGCCCGCACCGCGTGCGCCTCCGCCTCCGGCCCTGGCGCCCCCGTCCGCTCCTCCGCCGCGCGCGACCGCGCCACCGCCTCCTCGGCATCCGCCGCCGCGCGATCCAACTGGCCGCGGGTGAGGGCCAGCCGCGCTTCAGCCACCAGCGCCGCCGCCTCGCCCCCCGGCCGCTCCGCCGCCACGAAGCGCTTCCGCGCCTCGCCCAGCAGCGAACCCGCCTCGCCGCTCTGCCCGCGCCCACGCGCCACCTCGCCCAGCCCCAGCAGCGCGGAGGCCTCCAGGTCCGGCTGTTCCGCCTCGGCGGCCGCCTGGCGAGCCTCCGCGAAGAGGTCCTCCGCCCGCCGCGGCGCCGACCGGCGCCGCTGGGCCTCGCCCGCGCCGAGCGCCGCCTGGATGGCGGGCCGGCGCGCGCGCAGTGTCTGAAAGGCCCGCCGCGCGCGGGTGAAGTCCGAGATGGCGGGCGTGAGTTGGCCGCGGTGCAGCTCCACCTCGCCGATCACGCGATTGACCTGCGCCCCGCCGAGCGCGCTGTTGTCCTCGTCGTAGCGCTTGCCGGCGTGGACCGCGTTGGCCAGCGCCTGTTCCCAGCGGCGCCGGTGCAGCTCCACATCCGCCAGGCCCAGGCTCCCGTCGGCCTCGCCCAGCCCATACTCCACCGGCCGCGCCAACCCAATGGCCTCGCCGAAGTGCCCGGCCGCGTCATCCAGGCGGCCCTGGGCCACCGCCAGCCGCCCGCGCCCGATCAGCGAATCCACCTCGCCATAGACATCGCGGCGCTCCCGATAGAGCGCCAGTGCCCGCGCGAACGCCTCCTCGGCGTCCGCGAAGCGCCCCCGCTCGATCAGGACATCGCCCTGACCCCGAGCGGCATCCGCCTCGCCCACCGGGTCGCCGGCTTCCGCGGAGAGACGGCGTGCCACGCCATAGCGCGCCGCCGCGCTGGCTGGGTGGCCGCGCTGCGCGTCCAGGTGCCCCAGGGCCAACGCCGCCGCGGCCCGACCGCGGACGTTGCCGGCCTCCTCGAAGAGATGGAGCGCGCGCTCATAGTGGTCGCGCGCGGCTTCGAGCTTTCCCCCCTGGCGTTCGATATGCCCGAGGGCCAGAGTGGCACCAGCCTCGCGCAGCGGCAGATGGAGCGTGTCGAAGAGCGCGATGGCCCGCTCAAAGCTGGCGCCCGCCTTCTCGGGCGCGCCACTCTGGCGCTGGACCTCGGCCAGCTCGGCCCGCGACTCCGCCACATGTTCCGTATCATCCAGCCGGCGGAAGACCGTCTCCGCCATCACCAGCGCGTCGGCGGCCACATCCAGCCGACCCTCGGCCAGCGCCTGGCTGCCCATCCGCAACTGGCGCAGCGCGTCCGCGCGCGCCGCCTCACGGTCCTCCGTCGTCGCCATCCGCGCTCTCCTTCCCGCCGCTGTGATACCGTCCGCTGTGATACCGTTTCCGCACGGGCCACTCAGATGACCTTCGTAGCCGACGGCTCCAGACCCCCTTCGCCCAGGCCACGGAGGTGGCCCTCGTCGCCGGATGCTTCATCCCATCTCCCCACAGGCCACGGGTGGCTTTCGTCGCCGTGGGCCCCATCCCATCTCCCCACAGGCCACGGAGGCGGCCTTCATAGCCGGAGGCTTCCAGGTGCGTCTTCCGGCGCCTGGAGTTCCGCACTTCCGCTCCCCGCACCCGCACCCCCATCCACTGTAATGCGCGCGACGCCCGCCCGTCAAAATCGCGCGAGCAGCGCCCCGCCGCCCACATGCTCCCGCACCACACCACCCGCCCTTGGCCGCCCTTCTCGCCCACCTGACTCCCCTCTCCCCGCGGGGAGAGGGGCCGGGGGTGAGGACTCTACTGTCCCTCTCTCGTGTCTCACTCTCCGCGTCCTCCGCGTCCTCGGCGGTTCCACGTCCCTCTCCGTTCCCCTCCTCTGTGTCCTCCGTTTGCCCCCATTGAGGGACCCCGCCTCATTGTGAATCCCTCCCTGTTTCCTCATTGTGAATCCTTCTCCCCCGCCGGCCACGTCCAGTCACGGATCTCCGGCGCGTCCTCCAGGTGGGCGAACGAGTAGTCCAGCGCCCCCGAGATGAGCCCATTCAGCTCCGTCACCAGCGCCTCCGCCCGCGGCCGGACCCGCGTCGTCCGCTTGATCGCCTCCATCGCCAGGTGGTAGCGGCTCATCCCGTTCAGGATCACCATGTCGAACGGCGTCGTCGTGGTCCCCTGCTCGTTGAAGCCGCGGACATGGAAGCGTTCCGCGTTGGACCGCCCATGCACGACCTGGTGAATGGCGCGCTGGTAGCCGTGGAAGGCGAACACGACCGGCTGGTTCTCCGTGAAAAGCGCGTTGAACTGGTCGTCCGCCATGCCGTGGGGATGCTGATCCGGCGGGAAGAGCGCCATCAGGTCCACGATGTTGACCACGCGCACCTTCAGCTCGGGCAAGTGCAGGCGCAGCCATTGGGCCGCCGCCAGCGTCTCCATCGTGGGCACATCGCCCGCCGCCGCCAGCACCACATCCGGCTCGTAGCCCTCGTCGTTGCTCGCCCACGACCAGACCGACGCCCCCCGCGCGCAGTGCTCCGCCGCCGCCTGCGCGTCGAGGTACTGGAGATGGGGCTGTTTATCGCAGACGATCAGGTTGACATAGTTCCGGCTGCGCAGGCAGTGGTCGGCCACCGAGAGCAGGCAGTTCGCGTCCGGCGGCAGGTAGAGGCGCGCCACCGTGCCGCGCTTGGAGAGCATCACGTCGATCAGGCCGGGCCCCTGGTGACTGAAGCCGTTGTGGTCGTTGCGCCAGCAGGTGGACGTCAGCAGCACGTTGAGCGACGGGACGGCGGCGCGCCACGGCAGCTTGACGGCCTCCTCCAGCCACTTGGTGTGCTGCACGATCTGCGACGCCGCCACCATCGCGAACGACTCGTAGGTCACGAACAGCCCGTGCCGCCCCGTCAGCGTGTATCCCTCCAGCCAGCCCTCGCAGTTGTGCTCGCTCAGCACCTCCATCACCCGGCCGTCGGGCGCCACATGGTCGTCGATGTCAATGGTCCGCTCCACAAAGCAGCGGTCCTCCACCTCGAAGACGGCGCCCAGCCGATTCGAGTTGGTCTCGTCCGGGCACAGCAGGCGGAAGTTGGCCGCGGCGGCGTTGCTGGTGAACACGTCGCGCAGCATCTCCCCCAGCGGGCGCGTGTTCTCGACCTGCGACGCCCCCGGAGACGCGACCGGCACCCCGTAGCGCTTGAAGTTCGGCAGGTTGAGGTCCACCACGAGCTTGCCGCCGTTGGCGTGGGGATTGGCCCCCATGCGCCGCTCGCCGCGCGGAGCCAGGTCCGCCAGCTCGGCGACGAAGCGTCCATCGGCGTCGAAGAGGTCCTCGGGATGGTAGCCGCGCAGCCACGTCTCCAGCATCGCCAGCTGCTTCGGGTCGGTACTCACATCCGCCAGCGGCACCTGGTGCGCGCGGAAGGTGCCCTCCACCGGCAGGCCATTTACCTCCTTGGGGCCCGTCCAGCCCTTGGGCGTGCGCAGGACGATCGCCGGCCAGCGCGGACGCGCCGACACCCGCGCCGCGCCCACCGCCCGTGCCTCGCGCTGGATGGCGCGGATGCGGTCATAGCAGTGGTCCAGCGTGGCCGCGAAGGTCTGGTGTAGCCGCGCCGGATCGTCCCCCTCGACGAAGTAAACCTCGTACCCATTGCTCCGCAGCAGCGCACGCACATCGTCGTCGGGCGCGCGGCCCAGCACGGTGGGGCCGCCGATTTTGTAGCCATTCAGGTGCAAGATCGGCAGCACGGCCCCATCGCGCGCCGGGTTCAGGAAACTGGTGCCCTTCCACGAGCCCGCCAGCGGCCCGGTCTCGGCCTCGCCGTCGCCGACCACCGCCACGGCGATCAGGTCGGGATTGTCGAAGGCGGCGCCAAAGGCGTGCATCAGGACGTAGCCAAGCTCGCCGCCCTCGTGGATCGATCCGGGCGTGGGCACGCTCACATGGCTCGGGATGCCGCCAGGCGTGGAGAACTGGCGGAAGAGGCGCTTCAGACCCGCCGTGTCGCGCCCGACCTCGGGGTAGATCTCCGAATACGTCCCCTCCAGATAGACGTTCGCGACCAGCGCCGGCCCGCCGTGACCCGGGCCCGCCAGATAGATCACGTCGGCGTCGCGCTCCGTGATTAGCCGGTTAAGATGGACGTAGATGAAGCTGAGGCCTGGCGAGGTGCCCCAGTGGCCCAGCAACCGCGGCTTGATGTGCTCCGCGCGCAGCGGCTCGCGCAGCAGCGGATTGTCCAGCAGATAGATCTGGCCGACAGTGAGGTAGTTGGCGGCCTGCCAGTAGCGCTGCATGCGCGCCAGCAGGTCCGGCGTGAGCGTCTCCTTCCCCGCGACGCTCGGCGCGGCGTCCGCGGCGTCCGTGGCGGGAGCGGAGGAGCCGTTGGACGACGGTGCCCGCGACGGCTTCGTCGCGCGGCGCGTGGGGCCGGTGGCCGGATCCACCCGGACGGCGCTCGAGATGGGGGCGTCAAAGCGGTATTGCATGCGTGCCTCCTTCGCGCGGCCAACGCAGTAACCGAATGGTGTGTCTGGCGATGACCCGATCCTCGTCAGTCCGCATGACGCGCACCGTCACCGCGGGCTGTGCCATACCCGGACTCTCAGTGGAGATGACCGGCGCGTCGGCGGCGTTGCGCGTGGGATCCAGCCGGATGCCCAGGAACTCCAGCTCGGCGCAGATGCGCGCGCGCACGGGCGCGGCGTGCTCGCCAATCCCGCCGGTGAAGACCAGCGTGTCCAGCCCGCCGAGCACAGCGGCCAGCGCGCCCAGATGTTTGCGCGCCGTGTAGCAGAAGAGGGCGACGGCCTCCGCCGCGCGTGGATCGTCCGCCTCGCGGGCGAGCAGATCGCGCATGTCGGATCCGGTCCCCGAAACGCCCAGCAAGCCCGCCTGGTGATTGATCAGGTCGCCCAGCGCCGCTAGCGTCATGCCGCGCGCGCCGAGCAGATAAAGCGGCACGCCGGGATCGAGGTCGCCGGGGCGCGTGCCCATCACCAGACCCCCGGCGGGCGTGAAACCCATCGTCGTGTCGCGGCTGTGGCCCGCATGGACGGCGGCCATGCTCGCGCCATTGCCCAGGTGCGCGATGACCACCCGCCCCGCCGCCGCTTCGGGATCGAGCCGCCGCAGCTCGCTCATGATGAACTCGTAGGAGAGCCCGTGAAAGCCATAGCGCACCACGCCGAGGTCCGTGACCTCGCGTGGGAGAGCGTACTGGCGGGCGACCTGAGGCATATCATGATGGAAGGCGGTGTCGAAGCAGGCGACCTCGGGCACGTCCGGGAAGGCCGCGCGCGTCGCGGCGATGGCGTCCAGCGCCTGGGGCAGGTGGTCGGGCGCGAGCGGCACGAGACCGCGCAGCGCCGCCAGCACGTCGTCCGTGATGACCACCGGCGCGCTGTAGTCCGCGCCGCCGTGGACCACGCGGTGCCCCACCGCCGCCACCTCCTGGGCGCGCCCCTGTTCCCGCAGCCACGCCACGACGGCGGCCAGCGCCGCGGCGTGGTCCGGCAGATCGTTCTCGCGGTCGAGCAGGGTCGCGCCATCCGCCCCAGTGATCCGCATCCCCGCGCCAGATTGCCCAATGCGGCCAACCTCGCCGGCGAGGACCAGCCTGAGTTCCGCGTCGAGATCGCTCTTGCCGAGGTCCCATGTGCCGCCGGCCGTACCCGTGGCGGGCGTACCCGCGTCTGGCGTGCCCGTGGCGCCGGCATCCGCCCCAGCGCCGCCCACGTCGTAGAGCGCCACCTTCAGGCTCGACGACCCCGTATTGACCGTCAGGATCCCCATGCCTCTCCGATCCCTCCCGTTCCTCCTCGTCTTCCGCTTCTCTTCTCGTCTCTCCGCGTCTCTCGGCGTCCTCTGCGCTCTCGGCGGTTAAGTCTCCGTCCCTCTCCGTCCCTCTGTGTTCTCTGTGGTTTCAGCTCCGTCCCCTCCGCACAGCACGCGGGACGGGATCGTCGCACAGGGCATGCCTGGGCGCTGCCATTGGCATTGGGGAGGTCCTCGGCCGGCAGCGTCTCATACCAATTCTGGACAGTCCACGTAGGTGGACTTCGTGGCCGCGGGCCGTGTAGGGGCGCCCGGTGGACGCCCGGTCCGGTGGACGCCATCAGCCACGGCACGTATCACAAAGTTGGAACCTGGACCACAGGGAGCGCCCGTTCCCGCGCCCCAGCGATGAATGCCGCCGTCAGATCGTCCGGCCCGCGCGGCGTCCCGTCCCACACCGCCACGGCCAGCACACGCTCGCCCGGGCCGTCCTGGTCGGCTACGCCGCCAGTGTGCGCCGCCGCACTCGCGAGGGTGATCGCCTCATCCAGGATAGCGGTCACGACGCGGACATACCCAGCATGCCGCGGCGGCGGCGTCTGGAGGACCCGCAGGTCGCCGCGCGCCTCCACCTCGTCGCGGACGCGGGCATAGACCGGTCCCCAATCGCCGGGCCGGTCCACCACCGAGGCGGCACGGAACGCCTCCTGGTCGAACGGCAGCACGATGCGGCGCCGTAGCCCGAGCGCGCCCGCCACCTCCAGCGCTAGCAGATCGGCCCCGCACGCCGCCGAGCAGACGACGCCCCGCGCGCCGCGATCCACGAGCAGATCGCGCATGCGCTCACGGACCGTGGGCACGCTCGCGAGCGGGAAGCGCGGTACTGACGCGTCGGGCGCGTCAATTCGGCGTCCGGCCAGCGCAATAATCATGGCGCTCCCCATCACTGACACCACTTCTGGATAGGCCGCGCCGGGCTACACCACAGCGCTTGCCAGCCGGGATTCTCCCGATAATAGCCCAAGGGCCGCGTCGCTGCCAGACCCGCGCGCTGCGCGGAGGTGGACAATGCGGACGTACCCGGGCGATAAGCCCCTTGTGACGGCGGGGAACCTGATCAAGAGGGGCCGGATCCGCGCGAGGCTCACGCAAGACGAGCTCGGGGAAAAGGCGGGCTTCACTGGCTCGTGGGT
>JANWHL010000302.1 GCA_025450405.1 Ktedonobacterales bacterium | reverse complement strand
TTGGGCGGCTTTTGGTTGCCTTGCGTAACATCGCTGTAGAGTGTGCGTACTCTCTATTGCAAGGACGAGATATGCGAGGACCGACGCGCGGTATGCGCAGCGCGCGGTTGGCACCGCTAAGCGGACGGGCGAGTGGTCTGGGCGGGGAGCGTCCCAGACGGCGGGGCGGATGGACACTGACCGAGTGGCTTGCGTGGCTGGATGCGGGATTGAGCGCCGACGATGGGCATGAGGCGTGCTCGGGGTGGCGCCATCGCTCCCCCGCGCACGAATCCTGCGATTGCCATCAGGAGACCGGATGCGGAAGTGGCTGACCGCGCGCGGGGAATACCTGAACCGGGCGCGTGGTCTCCGCGAAGCGGCGGCCGCGAACCTACATATACCCCCTCCACATGCCGTCCGCGCGATCGTGCGTCGCGGGAGCGGCCAGGCGGGCGGCGAGTCTCGGGTGGACCGAGCCGACTGGCGAGCGACGCGATCCAGGCGTGGAGGGCATTCGCGGGCCTACCTGATCGATCGGACGGGAGACTGGCCGATCGACCGCAATGAGTCAGGCGTTTTTCTACCGGAAAGTCAGGTGAACACCTGATGCGGTACCTACCCCTCTTGGGTATACTGGCCCAGGATGGACAAAGAGTGTACACGCGTAGAGGTGTGCATTGGCGCGTTCGTTCCTCCCAACAACCGCGCGCTGCGGAGCGGTGAGGGCAAGTAGGTCCCGGGTCCACTGAGAGACCCGGGGTGAGGAGCGCGAGATGGCTGCCACGCGACCTGGAATGCTCGATATGCCCGCCGATCGGCTGTTGCGGCAGGCGTTCGAGGAGATGGTGCCGGACGCGAGCGGACTCGACGCGACTGACGCCGGTCTGACCGTCACGGAATTGACGTCGGTCGTGGTGACGGAGCTGCCGGAGGCGGCGCCGGAAACCGGTGACGACCGCGAGCCTTCGGATGAAGAGCTAGCAGAGCTGAGCGCCGAAGAGGAAGAGGCGCTCTTTGGCAAGGGCGCGGGCTCGTATGGGGGCGCGGACGGCAGCGAAGATGCCTTCCAGAGCTACCTGCACGACATCCGTGGGCTTTCGCTGCTCTCCCACGATGAGGAACTGACGCTCGCCAAGCGCTCGGCCGCTGGGGACTCACGCGCGCGCCGGCGGTTGATCGAAGCGAATCTGCGTCTGGTGATCGCCATCGCCCGGCGCTATACCAACTCGGGTGTGCCACTGATCGACCTGATCCAGGAGGGCAACCTGGGCCTGATGCGCGCCGCGGAGAAGTTCGACTGGCGCCGCGGCTGCCATTTTGGCACCTATGCCACGTGGTGGATCCGGCAGGCCATCAGCCGCGCCGCTGGCGAGCAGTCGCGCCTGATTCATCTGCCCGAGCATGTGGCGACGCGGTTGCGCAAGGTGCGGCGCATCGCCTCGCAGCTCTCGCAGGAGAACGGCGGCGACCCGCTGCCCAATCAGATCGCCGAGGCCTCGGGCATGCTATCCGAGGAAGTGGACGACCTGATGCACATCACCGAGCAGCCCATCTCGCTCGACGCCCCTTCTGATGTGGATACGCGCCTCGCGCTGGCTGACACGCTGGAAGATCCTGGCTCGCAGGCGCCCGCCGACATCGCCTCGCAGCACCTGCTCGGCGAGGAGCTGCACCGCGCGCTCTCGCAGCTCACGACTCGCGAGCGCTCGGTGGTGATTCTCCGCTACGGCATCGGCGACGGACGGAGCCGGACGCTGCTCGAGGTCGGCAAAGAGCTGGGCATCTCGCGCGAGCGGGTGCGCCAGCTGGAGATGGTGGCCCTGGCGAAGCTGCGGAGCGCCAGTGTCACGCAGTCGCTGCGGGAATCGCTCTAATCACGCATCTCGCGCATTGCCCCAGACCGCGGGCCGCGCGACAACATTGAACACGGTTGGCACGTGGGGCCGGGATCATCCCGGCCCCACGTCGTGTCGCCACGTCCCGTTGTGTTTCCGCGAACTGATACCAGGCCGTGCCGTGGCGGCCGCGAGCCGGCTCGGATGGATCCGCGCGCCCACTGGCCGGCGGCCTGGTCGTGCGCCCTTGGCTGCGATCTCGACTGCGATCTCGACTGCGATCTCGACTGCGATCTCGACTGCGGGCGATCGCAGCCACCGGCCGCGCGTCGGTCTCGTATCCCCCCTTGACAATAGGTCATCTAGGAGTAGAATGGTCTCGCGCTATGAGCGATATGTGGGAGTCGCACTCTCAGTCGCGCCGTTCAGCGAGCAGGAAAGGGGGAAACCACTTTCATCGCCTTGTCGCATTTATTTGACTTGAGAACGAAGGGAGCCAGTCCGTGCACTGCCCTCGTTGCCAGACCGTCAATCCCGCCGGCGCCACATTTTGCATCCACTGCGGCACACCGCTTAGCGCATCGCCCGCCGCCACTCCCGAGATGTCCGGGGCGGCCGGCGCCGCGCCGCCCTATTACCCCGGTTCACTCTCCGCGCCGCTCGTCGTCCCACCTGGCTATCCCCCTCCGGGGTACCCCGCGCAACCTGCCGCGGCTCAGGCGTTCGCGCCGCCATCAACGCCGCTTGTTGGCCCTGGAGGCGTGCCGCCAGCCTACATCGCTCCGGCTTCCATGCCTGTGGCCGCGCCCTACGGCGCCCAGACCCCGGCCCAACTGCCCGCCATGTATCAGTACTCGCAGCCGCTCCAAGTGCCAGGATATGGAATGCCCGGCCGCGGAAGCGTCGGACAACCGCTCGTCGCCCCCGGGCGATCTCAGGTGTTCCCTGACGCGGGTCTCCTTCCCGGCCTCTTCGGCGCCGACGCCGATCCCGCACTCGCCGCACCGCGCACCGGACTACAGGCGGCACTGACTCGCAATCTCTCCGCGCGCTACGCCGTGAGCAAGCTGTTCACCGCGGCGCTTGGGGCCGTCGTCGCCGTCGCCATCGGCCTGCTATTGACGCTCGTGGTCCAGGCCATCTGGAGCAGCGCCGTGAACGCCCTCGTCACCGGGCTGGCCAACTCGCCTTCGGTGGCGCCCTATGCCGGCATCATCCAGACGTTGCTCACCCCCAACCTCCTCAATCTGTTCGCCATCGAGCAGCACATTCCGCTGGTCGCGCACCTGAGCGCCAGCGGGCTCGGCAGCGCGACCGCGGACATGACGGTCAGCCCGCCGCTGACGGGCCTCATCCTCGTTCCCGCGCTGGCGCTGGTCGCGGGCGGCTATGTCTCCGCGTCGAGCGATTACCAGCGGCGTCCGCTCTTCAGCCTCGCCCGGGGCGCGCTCGTCGGCCCGTTCTACGCGATCCTGCTCGCCATCTTCATGGTCTTCGCGTCCACCTCCACCAGCGGCGCATCCCTCCTAGAAAGCGGCTCGTTCACTTTCGGGCCATCGGCGGCGCAGGCGCTCGCGTATGGGGTGCTCTGGGGTGTCCTCTTCGGCGCCCTGGGTGGCTGGATCCAACTCGCCGGCCGCGACAGCCTATCTGGTGTCCTCGGCGTGACCCAGGCTCTGGCGGTGCGCTCGCGGGGCGCGGCGCGGCTCGCCGGCGCCACCATCGGCGCGTTCGTCGCCGTCACCATGGGCGTGCTCATCTTCCTCACGCTCGGGATCGCCGCGATAGCTTACTTCACTACGGTCTCCGCCCAGACGGTCGCCAGCTCCGGTCTGCCCGTAGGCACCCTCGGTCAGGCTGATGGGGCGACCGGCGAGCTCAGCTTGCTCCTCCTCCTGGTCGTCACAATCGCCCCGCCCGCGGCGATATGGGCCTTCGCGCTGGCGACCGGCGGCCCGATCGGCCTCAATGCCTCCGTCATAGGGTCGCAGTCCGCGAACAGTTCACTCAGCTACGGACTCTATGGCGCTCAGGTTGGCCCGCCGAATCACTGGTGGTTCGCGATCGCGCTCATCCCAGCCATTTGCTATCTCGCTGGCGGCCGGGTTGCGGCGCGCGCGGCGGGGGCGACCGGTCCTGCCGACGGCTTTCTGGTTGGCGCCCTGATGGCCGTCCCCACGAGCATCCTGCTGGCGCTGGCCGCGTACCTCGTCTCGGGCGAGGTGGACGTGAACGCCAGCGCGGCCTCGATTTTGGGCCAGTCTGGTGGTGAGCTGGGCGGCGCGACCGTCGGCCCGCTCGTCGGTGGCACCTTTCTCGCGGCGCTGCTGACCTCCGCGGTCGTGGGCGGGCTGGGCGGGGCGAGCGCAAGTGCCATCCCGGGCCTGGGCGCGCTGCCGCGCCTCGTGCTCACGCCGCTCCGCCCGTTCGCGCTGGCCTTGTCGCCTGTGCTCGACCGCGTGACCGCGCTCCCCAACGGGCAGGCGCGGAGCCCGGCGCGCGCCTGGGCCTACGATGGCATCCTCGCCGCCGTCGGTCTCGCGCTGGTGGTCGTCGCCTTGGATGTCGTAAACGTCGTCGCGGCGAACACGGCGACCTATCACGTCTACAGCGTGGTGGACCCGTGGGTCGCGGCGGCCGTGATTGGCGTGCCACTGCTCTTCTTCATCGGCAGCCTCGTCGTGGCCGTGGCGTCGCCGGTGCCGTCCGCCGTGGGCTTGACGGCGCCACCGCTGGTCCAGATCCCCTACACCGCCAGCGCACCGCTGGCGCTCGTCGCCCCCGGTTACGGCGCGGTGTCTGCGCCGCTGACTCCGTGGCAGGCGGCACCGAACGCTTCGCGGCCGCTGGCGGGATATCCGGCGGGATATCCGGCGGCGTATCCGCCGCCCGTCTCCCAACCGGTCTACTCCCAACCGCTCGGTGCGCAGCCCATCTACTCCCAGCCTCTGGCCGCGCAGCCAGGGTCCACCTATCCCGTGTCCGCGGAATCCCCCGTGCCTGGGTTTGTCCCGCCGCTCCCGCGCTTGGCTCCCCCACCGGGACCGGGTACGGGTGACCCGCCGCTCGCGGAGATGGGCGCCGGCGCGTGGTCGCCCATGGCGGAGCCGCGCGCCGATGACCCGGGGCCTGATGCCCAGCCACTCGCGGGCGATCCCGGATCAACGGACCCCTTTGGGGCATAGCTGGCCGCTTGCCGCCGACCGGGGACGCCCAGCCGCGTCCCCGGGCGGCGGCAAGCGGCGCGGTATCCGCGCGGGCGCGGCGCGGTCAGATCGGCGAGCATAGACCTGCGTCAGGAGGAACTTCTCGATGGG